>CANRWP010000068.1 GCA_947643595.1 uncultured bacterium
AAGTATAGCACAAAAGACAATATTTGGCTAGTTATTTATTTTACAACGTACTAGGCAATATCTATCCAGTCAGGGTCAACCCAACAATTACGTGTTTCATTCCATCTGCGGTATTGAAGCACTCCATTGAACATTCGGTATTTTTCCACGATAACATCTGCCCTTTGTATCCTTGTATCTTTTCCATCTGCCTGCATTATCATATTACTTTCTTTTGCACACACACTTTGGATCGGACTTCCTGCTATCGAGAAAATGACTACAGACAAAACCAACATTCTTTTCATTCGCTCACCTCCTTCAATTCTATTCTGTTTTTCAACATCCTATTTGCAACCTCTTCACTGATTACCATTTCTGCATCTACAGTATGAAGAATATATGTATCCCCCCGCTTTATGATATAAGAATTTTCTTCGTCTACTTTATAAGAATTTTCATCCGTTTCAATCTCAGACACCGGCGCTTCATATTTCGGCTGAATAATAAAAGAATAGGACACAATCAAAACCAAAAGCAGCACCGCGCCCGCCAATACACCGGCCTTCTTTTCCTGTACGATCTTCCTGTCGGCCACTACACGAAAACGTTCCAACAGGCTCTCCGAATGTTCCTCCGCCAGTCCGGCCGCGCCGACAAAAGATGCCGCGTCCCTGCTTTCTCGAAATGCGCTCAGTATAACGGAAAGATAATCCGCCCGCTCTGCGTCCTTCAAACAGCCTGTGACGCTGAGATCACATCGGATTTCCATGCTCTGATTTAAATCTTTCTTCATACGGTATAGAATCGGATTCCACCAGTATATTCCGCAGAGTACACTGATCAGTACTTTTAACAGAATATCGTTGTGCTTCAAATGGGTGTATTCATGGAGAAGGATATAACGCAGTTCCTTATCGTTGTATTCTTTTTCCGGCAACAGAATTTTCTTTTTTAAAATGCCGATACAGCAGGGTGATCTCACCCTGCCGGATCGGTACACCCCGACAGAACCGCCGACTTCCAACTTCTCCAGCATATCCCGGCCTGTCTCATCCTTTGTCTGCGGCATTTCCCGCAAACAGACCGCCGCTCTTCGGTATTGCAGATAGTACCGGATCAGACTGCAGGCGGAACCGATGATCCATAAAATAAGTAATATCTCATAAAGCTGGCCGCAACCTGTCTCATAATAAAAGACATTACATATTTTTCTATAAAAATCTCCACCGGCCACTTCCTTCGTCCAGGGAAGTTCCATCGGCAGCGCCATTCTCACTGCACAGAACAGATAGAGCAGTATCACAGTCTGTATACTGCATATGTGGAGCAAACTTACCTTCTTGCGAAAAAAAAGAAAAACCAGAATCAGCAGACTGCTCCAGAATATAGTCATCAGGACAGAAAACAAACTAATCTGCATCTTTCTCATCCCCTGCGCTTCTCAACGCCCCTATGATTTCCTCCAGCTTCGCGATCACTTTTGCATCCCGCTCTTTGCTGTCTTTATCCGCCACACCGAGGAAAGCCGCCGTAATGTCCGCAATGGAACGGCTGTCTATGCCATGTCTCATCATGACGCCCGCATAGTACTCTTCTTTTGTAAATGCTGGAAACAATTTTCTGGCATAACTTTTTTTATTTTTTTCCAATCCAATAACGTTTAAACAACCTTCCTCCGTAAGATTCTGCACTGTCTTAAACAGCGTAACTGTGTTCCATCCTTCCGCTTCCAACCGTTCTGCCATCTCCCCCGCTGTCATAGGCTCCCCTGCCTCCCAGAGAAAATTCATAAGACTTTCTTCCCTCGCTGTCAAACCATCCTGTTTTTTCATTGACACCTCCAACGGTTATGTAAAAAAATTAACTATTATATATTTTTGATAATCGTTATATACTATATATCGGACCATTTTAAAAATAATTAACAGAAACAGGCGCGATCGACGCATCTTTTTACCAAAAGATTCCCTGCGTCAGCCGCGCCCGCTGCTATTCATGTTTTCGTGATAATCTCATTATTATCCGACGCCAAAAAGCGCCCTCACCGCCTGCTCATAATCGCAAAGCCGTGTAGCTTTCTTTATCTTTTTCAAAATTTTCTCTTCCTCTGGAAACAGTTTCTCCGCATAGGACCAGAACTCTTTCATTTTAAACAACACATTCTTATCGCCCGACATTACCTGAGCGTAATCGCGGTACAGACGGTCGTGAAAGGCTTTCAATCTCTTCCGGTCCGGTCTTCCCGCCGCCTCTGTCCCGCAGCTCTCATCTGCTTTTATGATTTCCGCCAGCTCAGGATTCATCAGAAGTCCCCGCCCCAGCATGATCCGGTCCGTCTCCGGAAATTCTGTTTTCAGCTTTTCGTAATCCTCCAAAGTAAAGATATCTCCGTTATAACACAGGGGATTCCGGCTCTTTTGCACGGCATCCGCGAAAGCATTCCAATTCGGCGTATTCCGGTAATAATCCTTCTGCAGACGCGGATGGACGATCAGCTCATGCAATGGATACTTATTGAATACTTCCAGCAGAGGAGCAAATTCTTCCGGACTGTCCATACCGATCCTTGTCTTCACGGACACTCGGATCTCTGCCTTTTCAAATACCTCCCCCAAAAAGGCGTCCAGCTCCTTGGGATATTCCAGGAAACCCGCGCCCTTCCCCTTGGATACCACGGTGCGGGAGGGACAGCCCAGATTCAGGTTTACCTCCTGATAGCCGTACTCTTCTTTCAGTTCTTTCGCCGCCCGCAGAAAATATTCCGCACGGTTTGTCAGAATCTGCGGAACCGCACACATCCCCCGATTATGTTCCGGCAGCACATCCCTGATCTCTTTCGGACTGAGCGCCCTGTTCTGGTTGGGGGATAAAAACGGTATGAAGTATTTATCTATCCCCGTATAAAAACTGTGAAAAGCGTTCCGGTAAACATACCCGGTGATCCCCTCCAAAGGGGCAAAATACACTCTCATCTTCTCCTCCCGCGATTTTCCCGTTTACATCCGGATCGTTTCGATCAGATTCTGGTTTTTCAGAGTATGCAGCGATATCCGCACCGTTCCCCACATCAGGACAAAAGACAGTAATATCACTCCGATGATCGTTCCCCAGGGCATCTGAAAGGGAACCGGCAATATCCTCTGTGCGCAGTATTTCATCAGCAGGACAATGAGCACTCCTGCCGGCAGACCTGTCGCAAGCGCTTTTCCCGCGCTCAGGACGCTCTCCAGATTCAACATCCTCTGTATAGTCTCCGACGTCATACCGATACTCTTCAGCACGGCGAACTCTCTGGCGCGCATTTTCACCTGGAACATCTCCGTGCTCATGACGTTTATCATACCGAGCAGCCCGAGCAGAAAGACGAAGGCATACAGAAAAAAGAAAGCGAGAACGATCGTGATATTCATGATCTTCGCAAAATCCTGCGCCCCGAATACGCGGCTCACATACCCGGCCTCACCATATTCTTTGCCGTTCTGCGGAAAATACTTCTCCAGCACGGCCCTCGCATACGTCATGTAACCTTCCTCATCCTCCGGCGAAGCCATCCAGTTATAGCCTCTCACTTCCGCATCCGGTACGATCAGGCGAACCGGTCTCACATTGGGGTAATCAAACTCCTCAGGCACATCCTCCCCCACCAGAACAGCACCTATCCGTACATTTTTTGTGCTGCCGTCCGCCTTTTCCAACTGCAGGGACTCGGTTGACTCAGACAGTGCGGGTATGTGCCTTTCCGTTCCATGGTCATTATATTTGTAATCGTTGACCAGTATCGCAGCGCCGTACTCCGCCCCGGTCCGTCCGCAAATTTCTCTGTAATGCTTCTCATCGATAACGATAATCTCCACGGAAAGCTCATACCGCGGTTCCTTCTCCTCCGATTTTCCCCCGGCATCCAGATAAGCCAACGCCTCCTTCATCTCTGTTGTTATCGCATCCTTACCCAAAAAGACACTGTAAGTAAAATAGTCCTGCCCCATACCGTAGATTTCGGTATCTCCATATGCCTCCAGCTCTCCCGTGATTTTCTCCGCCAGTTCCCTGTCGATCGTCCGCACATAATAATACTCCGGGCGCTCTGTCACAGGATTTATTCTGCGGTCATAATTCGACGTATAATCCGCCACAACATTGTATCCGTAATCTCTGGAAATATACTCCATGACGCCGTCCGCAATCTCTTTCAGGCCGCTCATTGTGACGAACAGGACAATGCTGAATGAAAATGCCGTTACAGCGGAACGCATTTTCTTATCACTGTAAGCCGTATTTTTGCGGGCGAGCTGATATTCTATCCGTCTTTTCCCATCGATCCTGCCTTTCGTCCGCCGGCATCCCGTCTCCCTGTTTTCGACTGCGCCGTTTTTTATGCACTCAAGCGCCGGCATCTTCATCGCTTTTTTTGCCGGAAGCATGACAGAAAAAAATACCGTACCCGCCGAGATCACAACGGATGCCAAAAGCGCTACCGGAGAAAAGACAAAAGACAGTTCAAATGTGACTGATCTCATCATTGCGCGCGTCAGCACATTCAGTTCATCCATAAAGCTGTTTGCCACACGGATTCCCAGAAAACTAAACAGATATCCGAGCATTACTCCGACAGGAATTGCCGCAATACACAAAATAAAACCTTCGTACAGGATCGTTTTATAAATCTGCTTTCCTGTCGCTCCGACACACTTCAATGTGCCGAACTCCGAAATCCGTTCATTAGCACTCATCCGAAAAACGTTGGAGATGACGATCACCGACATCAGCGCAATCAGCACACCCAGAATCAAAGCGGGAACAAAGAGCAATAACGCATAAGCGCCGCCATACACTCCGTAATCTTCCCCCAGAAAGTTCACCAGCATCCTGTTGCCGCTCGCCGCAAAATTGACCACACAAGTCAACAACAAAGAAGAAAATATGATAGCCAGAACAGCCATAGCTGTTCTCAACTTTTTCCGCCTGATCTGACTAAACGCCAATTTTCCCAGAACATTCACAGCCGTATCACCTCGTCTCTCAAAATTCTGCCGTCGCTGATCGTGATGATCCGGTCCGCCTGCAGCGCAATATTCTCGTCATGGGTGATAAGGATCAATGTCTGCTTTGCCTTCTGGTTCGCCGCCATGAGCAGATCGATGATCTCTTTTCCCGACTTGCTGTCCAGATTTCCGGTGGGCTCGTCCGCCAGAATAAATGCCGGATCATTGATCAGCGCTCTGCCCACGGATACCCTCTGCTGTTGTCCACCGGATAATTCCCCGGGGAGATGCGTCCTGCGGTTTGACAGCCCCGTCATCTCCACGATCCGTCCCACCTTTTCGCTGTCCGGCTTTCGATTATCCAGCAGACACGGGAGCATAATGTTTTCTTCCACAGTCAAATTGGGAATCAGGTTGTAGAACTGATAGATGATCCCGATATTCCTGCGCCTGAAAATCGCCAGTTCGCTCTCGTTCATATCAAAAATTTCTTTCTCTTCGATGACAACACTGCCCGATGCAGGGCGATCTATCCCGCCGATCAGATTCATGAGCGTGGATTTTCCGGAACCAGACGCCCCCACTATGGCGACAAACTCGCCCTTTTTCACCTGGAAACTGACATGATCAAGCGCAATCACCCGGTTCTTTCCGCTCCCGTATATCTTTGTCAGCTCCTTCACTTCCAAAACAGCCATACCGTACCTCTTTTCTTTTTTTGATACCAGGGTTCTGCTCTTTTCACCCTGATATCATAATAGACAGGAAAAGTGACTATCCGGTGACTATTTATAAAATTTCATCAAAAAAGTTGTGCCGATGCCATTCCCTCCCGGCAGCACCTCAATCTCACCGTTCTGGGCCCGCATAATGGAAAGGGAAAGCGGCAGACCGATTCCATATCCGCTTTCTTTCCGGGAATTCTCATAGCGGCGGAATAAACCTGAGAGCTGTTTTTTCGACAGTCCCTCTCCGGCATCTGTGACGGATAAAAAACGATAAATCGGATTTTCGCCGCTGTCTACTATGATCTCGCTCCCCTCTCCCGAACACTCCGACGCATTTTTCAACAGATTAATCAGAGCTTCCACCGTCCACTTTCTGTCACAGAATAAGAGAATATCCTGCTTCAAAACCACATTCTGGCTTCTGATATCCAACAGGATCTCCATGGATTTGAGCGCATCTCCCAGCAATTCCCGGGCATAAACTTCTGCCATATGAAAAGAGACGGTTGACGAATCCAGTTTTGCCATCTTTAACAGAGCTGTTACCAGCCACTCCATATGTCTTACTTCCTTTTTCATGCAGAGAAGAAACTCTTTCCGTTTATCATCCGGAGCTTTTGACATCAGCTCCGTCATGAGAAGCATGGAAGTGATCGGCGTTTTCAGCTGATGAGATATATCGGAAAGATACTCCGCAAGATGTTCCTTCTCCTCCACGGCGGCAAGTTTCTGCTCTTTCTCCTGATGGATCAATGTATACACATCATTTTTCAGTATGCTCCATTCGCCTTCTTTGTGATCCCGGGGATCAAACTCCTCCCCGTCTATCGCCCTGCGGATTCCCTCCGAAAGTTCTGAGATCTCTTTCTTTCTAATCAACACGATAGCCTATCCCCCTGACCGTAGTGAAATGGACCGCCTCTCCAAGTTTCTGCCGCAGCCGTTTGACGTACACCGTCAGCGTATTGTCCTCCACAAAATCCCCGCTGATATCCCAGATCCGCTCCAAAAGCTGTTCTCTTGTCAGAAGAATTTTCGGATTCTCCGCAAAGATCAACAACAGGCGGTATTCCAGTGCCGTCAGAGCAACCTGTATGCCGTTCACATACACCTTTCCGGCCTTTTCATCGATCGATGCATCGCCGATTTTTAAAACCTGCTGTGTACTTTCCTCCTCTTTCAGTATCTTTCTGATCCGTGCCAGCAATTCCCGCAGTCGAAAGGGTTTCGTGACATAATCTGCCGCTCCCACTTCCAGAGACTGCACGATCTCATCCTCATCATCCACGATCGTCAGATAAATAACCGGCGTACCTGCCGTTTTCATCGCCTGCCCTATCTCTTTTCCGGACCCGTCCGGCAGCTGCATATCCAACAGGGCAAGGTCAAAATGCATCTCCTTCACCCTCTCAAGCGCTGCATCCACCTCTCGGCAATATGTAACCACATATCCTTCCTTCTCCATCGCATACACCAGTCCGGACGCGATCGCGCTGTCATCTTCCAAAAACAAAATATATTTTTCCATAGTCACAAAACCGCAGAATCCTCTTTATCCCTTTCTACATTCCGGTTCATCTCTCTGAGCTCCTTTGCCACCATCACCACGATAACCTGCGTCAAAACAAACGTCAGAAAATCCGCCACAGGCTGTGCCAGCTGCAATCCCAAAACGCCAAAGATTCCAGGCAGGATCAGGATGGCCGGAATGAAAAACAAACCCTGCTTTCCGATCGCCGTGAGCGTGGCGCGAAAGCTGTAACCGATGGATTGCGTCAGCATAGCGCCCCGATGCGCACCACCTCCGCGTCCTCCTCCCGGAACAGACGCATGATCGGCGTGGATACGGCAAACATGATGACCGCCATGGAGAGCAGAAACACAAACGCAACCCTGCGGCAGAAATAATAGGCTTCCAACACGCGGTCATATTTTCTGGCGCCGAAATTAAATCCGCACACCGGCTGGAATCCCTGTCCGAACCCGATCAACGCTGAATTGATAAACATCATGATCCTCGTCACAATGGACATCGCCGCTACAGCCGCATCCCCGAACGCCGAGGCAGCTACATTCAAAAGCACCGAAGCCACGCTGGCAAGGCCCTGGCGTCCCAGCGTGGGCATACCGGCAGAAAGTATCTCCTTATATACCCAGCCCTTCATCGTGAAAAATCCCGGATGGGGTTTCAACACATTTCCCGAGCGGATCACCAGAACGAGCAGGATCAGGAAACTGATAAACTGACTGAGGATCGTCGCGATCGCCGCCCCGGATATGCCCATCTCAAAGTGAAAGATCAGAACAGGGTCCAGGATCACGTTCAGCACGCCGCCCGTCGTGATGCCAAACATCGAGAGAGCCGCGTTCCCCTGGGCCCGCAGATGGTTGTTAAACACAAAGGAGACTGTCATATAGGGTGCGGCGATCAGAATATATTTTCCGTAATCTTTCGCGTAGGGCGCGATGGTCTCAGTCGCTCCGAGCATCCGCACCAGCGAATCCATATTCCGGATGCCGAACACCGCCAGCAAAAGCCCGCAGACAAAGGCGGTGTACACCGCTGTGGAACAGGCTCTCTGCGCCTTCTCCTGTTTCTTCTCCCCCAGCATGCGGGACATATAATTTCCGCTCCCCATGCCCAGCGTAAATCCGATCGCCTGGATCATCGCCATCAGCGAGAAATTGACACCCACCGCGCCCGACGCCGCGGTGCTGAGCTGGCTCACAAAGAAAGTGTCCGCCATATTGTAGATGGAAGTGATCAGCATACTGATGATCGTGGGAACAGCGAGACGCGGAATCAGTTTGTTTACCGGGGTCTCAATCATCATTTTATACTTTTCTTCATAGGACATCTCACGCCGCATGACTCTCTCCTTCCGTAACTGTCTGATTCTTCGACATTTCTTTTTATAGCATAAGCAATTTTTGTCTTTAAGTCAATCGATAAGAAAGCTCTTCTCTCCCATAAAGATACCCGGAGGCAGACAGCACACACTGTCGGCGCTCCGGGTATTCTTCCCGTATCATCCGGCGAATCAGAAGGGAATTACCCCTCGATCGCTATATACTTTTTCTCTTCCACTTCCGGCTTCCTGGCCTCCAGCTTCGGAATATCCAGCATCAACACTCCGCTCTCATACTTCGCACGGATGTCGTCCTGCTTCATATCTTCGCCCACATAGAACGATCTGCTCATACTGCCCGCGTAGCGCTCTCTGCGGACGAACTTTCCGGTTTTTTCCTCCGTCTCGGATTTTTCAATTCCTTTCGCGGCATTGATCACAAGGTATCCGTCCTTCAGCTCCAAAGAAAGCTCTTCCTTCTTGAATCCCGGCAGATCGATGTCCACCTCATAATGGTCTTCGTGCTCCCGCACATCCGTCTTCATCATATTCTGCGCGTTGCGGCCGTAGAGCTGTTTCTGAGCTTTCTGCATCCCTCTGTCATCTATCACAGGGAATCCGAAAAAGTCGTCAAATAAATCGTCAAACAGGTTTTCTCTGAAAATACTGGGTGTCATCATAAGTCATCTCTCCTTTTCTACTTTTTATTAATATTGTTGTTTTTCTTTTGTTCTATAACTGTTATACCACTATTGTTAGCACTCGTCAATAGTGAGTGCTAACAATTATTGTGAACTTTTTGTGTTCTTTTCCTTGAATAATCTTTCTCGATAAATTACAATAATAAAAGATATTTCATTTATACAATCAATACAGAACCAGAAATGAGGATTTCCATGGATACATACGGTAAAAACACCACGACACAACAGCCAAAAAATGTCAAGGGCATCCGGATACAGACGATAAACTATATTATGATAGCTGCATCCTTTCTTTTTTATATTCTTATATTATGCATCACCGTACAGATATCTATGCGCTACAATACTCTGTCACAAAATATAGATACTTTTACCGTCTGCAGCCAGGATTCGCACGAATTGGAAAAAGCTTCCGATTATCTCACGGAGCAGGTGCGCCTCTACGTCATAACCGCTGATCCCGAATACATGGATTCCTATGTGAATGAGCTTTGCGTTTCCATGCGCAGAGAACATGCCCTGGAGAGTTTGCAGAATAACAATATCGGTGAGGAATCTCTCGCTTATCTCCGCCGCGCGCTCGACGAATCCAACAGACTTACCAAAACGGAACTCTATGCGATACGTCTGATCGTCGAAGCGGACAGTAAGCATTCCGACAACTTATCCGAGCTCGTAAAAAACACGGTCATATCCGAGGAAGATATGGCGCTGTCCCCGGATGCCAAACGACAAAAAGCCCAGACTCTCGTATTTGATTCGGAGTATCTGCACGCCAAAGAGCTGATCAGAGAAGATACTTCCTCCTGCTTAAACTCTATTATATCCGCCACATTGAACACACAAGAGGCAAGCCTTGCCTCCATGAAACAATCGCTTTTCTGGCAGCGCATCTATATCAGCGTTTTATTCCTTCTCAATATCATTACTTTCATTATGATCATCACCCTGATCATTAAACCCTTGAAAATATATGTGAACTGTATCAAGGAAGAAAAAATGCTGTCCATCATCGGTTCCTATGAATTCAAATATCTCGCACTGACTTATAACGATATCTATAAACTAAATAAAGTCAATGAGTCCATGCTGCGCAAAAAGGCTGAACACGATCCTCTGACCGGCCTTGCCAACCGCAGCGCCTTTGAAAGTCTTAGAGAGTTGTTGAACAGTGATACGCCGCTGATATTATTTTTAATCGATGTGGATTATTTTAAAGGGGTCAATGATACATACGGACATCAAATCGGAGATCAGGTTCTGATCAAAGTGGCGAAAGCCCTGCAAAAAAGTTTCCGCTCGCAGGACTTTGTGATGAGGATCGGCGGGGATGAATTCGCAGCCATTTTAACAAATATTACTTTGGAGCAGCGCTCTGTTCTCGAGCAAAAGCTGGCCTATATCCGTCGTTTTCTATCCGACACGGAGGATGGTTTGCCGGCTGTCACCCTCAGCATCGGCGCGGTTTACTCTGAAGCCGGTTTCTCGGACGATCTTTACAATCAGGCGGACAATGCCCTTTACCATGTAAAAGAGCACGGGCGCAACGGCTACGCCTTTTACCAGGATCTTCCCGATAATCGGACAAACCAATGAGACCTATCACTTTAACAGTTTGTTGGAGTGATAGGGAATGATCAGATAGTCGCCTGCTGCGACAGCATCCGCATCCTCCAGATGATTCATATAGACTACTTCCTGTATATATTTATCTGTGGTGCTGTAATGCTCCCTGTCCGCATATGTGCGGGCAATCGAAGTCAGAGTTTCCCCCGGTTCCATACAGATATTCTTATAATACTTGAAGGAAAGTTCCTCCTCCCTCGTATCGCCCGCCCTGGATATAATACTGTTTATTCCGAAGACGGCAATGCAGATAAATCCCGCAGCCAGGATAAGCTGAACGAAATGTCTCCTGATCTCCGCGTTTCTTCTTCTCTTATTGTCACGAATCCTCACATCCCATTTGCTGACGGGCAATGTGGCATCACTGTTTCTGAGCGCTGTACTGTTCATAATATACCTCCGGTTTTCTCAATTCCTGTCCATTTTTCTCTGCGTTTTCTATCGCAAATCCCTGATTTTTCTCAATATATCATATAAAGTGTCCCTTAAATCGTACATATATTCTGAACATCTGTTCTGTCGTATAACCAGATTAACATGCGAACAAATGTTTGTCAACAAATTTCAAACATTTGTTCGAAATTTGTTTGCTTTTTCGGTTAAGGTATGATAAACTGAAAACAGCGACAGGGATCGTTATAAAAAGAACAGTGTTCAGAAACGAGGATTTTATGTCAAAAGGAAAAATTACCGCAAAGCAGCAGGAAATTCTGGAATATATGAAGGAAGAGATTTTAAAAAAAGGCTATCCGCCCACCGTTCGGGAAATTTGTCAGGCAGTACACCTGAAATCTACCTCTTCCGTCCATGCTCATCTGGAGTCATTGGAAAAGAACGGGTATATTGAGCGCGATCCTACCAAGCCCCGCGCCATCGAAATATGCGACGACAGCTTCCAGATGGTGCGAAAAGAAATGGTCAGCCTTCCGGTAGTCGGCACGGTGGCCGCCGGGCAGCCCATACTCGCACAGCAGAATATCGACAATTATTTCCCTCTCCCCGCTGAGTTTGTACCGGGCGGCGAGTCTTTCGTCTTAAAAGTAAAGGGAGATTCCATGATCAATGCCGGAATTTTCGACGGTGATCAGATCTTCGTGAAATGTTGCAATACCGCTTCCAACGGCGATATTGTGGTGGCTCTGGTTGACGATTCCGCCACGGTCAAGACTTTCTACAGGGAAGAAGATCATATCCGGCTGCAGCCCGAAAACGATTCTATGGAACCGATCATTGTAACGGACTGCACCATACTCGGAAAAGTGTTCGGTGTGTTCCGGATCCTCTGATAGAAAACGGGATAGGATCTCCTGAGAGATTCTATCCCGCAATGTCGTTTTATAATTTATCCGCCTCGATCTCTTTTCCGTCTCTCCAGATTCTCTCCAGATCGTAAAACAGACGATTCTCCGTATCAAAGATATGGACAATGATATCACCGTAATCCATCAGGACCCAGTTGGCATTTTTATATCCTTCCGTCTGTTTCATCGAAACGCCTGCTCTGCCCATTGCCTCCTCCACGTTATCGCACATCGCCTGTATCTGACTCCGGTTTTTGCCGCTGGCTATAATAAAATAATCCGCGATCGTTGAGATATCACTGATATCGATCACTTTAATATCTTCAGCCTTTTTGTCCTCCAGCGATTTGATCGCCAGTTTCGCCATTTCCTTTGCTTCCATAGGTTCTCCTTTCTACTTTTTGTAGTAATCATAAGTTTTCTGTGTCATCGGGTCGATCTCATTGCCCGTCCCTTTCAGATAGCGGAGCGTATCTCTCAAAATCTCTACCAGCGCTTTGTCCAGATCCTGAAATGCCAGTCTCCGCAGCTCGGGCAGTCTGGCCGAATGGTTCCTGCCGGGCTCAATATAATCCGCGATAAACACGATTTTCTCCAGTGTGCTCATCCCCGGTCTTCCGGTCGTGTGATAACGGACCGCGTTCAGAATATCCTCATCCCTCACGCCATACTTGTGCTCCGCCAGATAAGCACCTGCCTTCGCGTGAAGCAAAAACGGATTCTTCGCCTCTGTCATATTGATCTCTATCGATTGCTTTTTACACAGACTGACTTTTTTATCATTGCTCAGACATTTTGCGCAATCATGTAAAAGTCCGGCTATCTCCGCCCTCTCCGTATCAATATCATAACACATGGCAAGACATGCCGCCGTGTAAGTGACTCCGAGCGTATGTTCATATCTCTTTTTGTCCTGACTTTTTTTGATCTTTGCCCTTAATTCCGCAATATTCCCTCTCTCCATACTGCTTTACTGCTCCTGTGCATCCTTTGCTTCGTAGAAATGATTTTTTATGATATACTGTCGTACTCCCTCCGGCAGCATATAGCGGATCGAGCACCCTCTCGCCACTTTCTCCCGTATCATCGAAGAGGAAATGTCCACATGTTTAATAGGGAGAAGCGTAATGTCGGCGCTGTATTTTTCTTTCAATTCTCTGATCTTTTCTTCCATGTCATCGCGCTTTTTTCCGCCTCTCACTGCCGCCAGTATCTTCGCGTTCTGAAAAATCACTTCCGGATCTTTCCACTCTTCCATCGTAAAAAGGTTGTCCGCTCCCACGATCAGGTAGTTTTCCTGATCCGGGTAACGCTCTCTCAACTCCAGCAGCGTATCGCAGGTATAAGAATTTCCCTCTCTGTCGGTCTCAATTGTGGAGAGCGCAAATTTCGGATTATCTTCAATCGCAAGCCCGGTCATGTGGATCCTTTCCTTTGCCGGGAGAATGTCTGCCGCATCCTTCAGATAAGAACATCCTGAAGGAATAAATAAAATCTCGTCCAGTTCCGCCTCCTCCAGCGCGATCTCCGCGATGATCAGATGCGCCATATGGATCGGATTAAAAGTTCCGCCGAGAATACCTGTTTTTTTCATCACAATACCTCATTCCTCTACTTGGGCAATTCTATTTTTTTGTGATCCTTGTTTTCCTTATACAATACGATCTTTTTCCCGATAACCTGCACGACCTGAGAATGCGTGCGCTCCGCCAGCATTTCCGCGATCTCCCTCGGATCATCCATACAGTTTTTCAGGACACTGATTTTCAGCAGTTCCTTTTTATGAAACCCCTCGGAAATCGTCTCTGTAAATTCCGGAGTCAAAGACGCCTTTCCGACCTGGAATGTCGGTTCCAGGTTCATCGCAAGCCCCTTCAAATAAGCTCTCTGTTTACTTGTCATAATCTACTTCACCTCACACCCTGTTACTCTTCATAATAGTCAAAAGAAAGTCCGTACAATCTAACCGTATCTCCCTCCTTGACTCCCAGCTCCCTCAGTTCATCCAGAATACCGTTTTCCCGCAAAAAACGCTGGAAAAAGGCAAATCCTTTTTCCGATTCCAGATTGGTATACCCTAACATCTTTTCGATCCTCGGTCCCTCCACCACATACTCATCATTCTCCGCATCGTAGATGACCGTGTGCGGTTCCTCCGCCCGATAAAGCGCTGTCTCCGGGTCATATTCCTGTTCAAAAATAACAGGCTTATCCTTCATTTCCGCGAGGCGTTTCTTTACGGCGTAGAGCAGTTCCTTCACGCCCTCCCCGGATACTGCGGAGATCGCAAAGACAGGGATACCCTTCGGCTCAAACTCCGCCCGGATCTTCTCCACAGGATCCTCCTCGCCAAAAATACAGTCTATTTTATTTGCCGCAATGATCTGGGGGCGCATTGCGATATCTCTCTGATAATTCTCCAACTCCTTATTGATCGCGTAGATGTCTTCTATCGGATCTCTGCCCTCCGTCGATGCCGCATCCACAATATGAATCAACATCTTTGTCCGCTCAATATGGCGCAGGAACTCGTGGCCGAGCCCGACTCCCTCCGAAGCCCCCTCTATCAGCCCGGGGATGTCCGCGATCACAAAACCGTCCCCGTCCAGATCTACTACGCCCAGATTGGGATTCAATGTTGTAAAATGATAATTTGCTATCTTTGGTTTCGCGTTCGTCACACGGGACAAAAAGGTAGATTTTCCCACATTCGGAAAGCCCACAAGGCCCACATCCGCAATCACCTTGAGTTCCAGTAAAAGCTCTAACTCCTTCGCCGGCTGTCCCGGCTGAGCATACTTTGGCGCCTGCATGGTGGATGTCGCGTAATGCTGATTTCCGTTGCCGCCTCTGCCGCCGGTGAGCAGCGTATACCGGACATTGTCGCCGGACATATCCGTGATCACCTTTCCGCTCTCCGCCTCTTTGATCACTGTCCCGGCCGGCACTTTGATAATAATATCTTTCCCGTTTTTCCCGTGGCAGTTCTTCTTTCCGCCCTCCTCGCCATTCTCCGCGCAATACTTTCGGATATGGCGAAAATCCGTCAGCGTATTCAATCCCTCGTCCACCACAAAGATCACGCTGCCGCCGTTGCCGCCGTCTCCGCCGTCCGGTCCTCCGTTCGGCACATATTTTTCACGTCGGAAAGAGACATGCCCATCTCCGCCTTTACCGCTTTTCACAAAAATTTTTGCTCTGTCTGCAAACATATATTTTCCTGCCTGTTAACTCCTGTATTGCGTTCAGGAAAGTATTCCGGACGCAAAAATAAAAGAAAAAGGACTCCAAACAGCCGTTTGAAGCCCCTATTATCTGACTTACCTGCAGGGCTCAATCGGGTATACCCACATATCCATTTAAGCCGCATCTGCATTACGAGATTTTAATCATCGCTTCTCTCTACCGGATAAACGGAAGCCTGCTTTCTGTCTCTTCCTTTTCTCTCGAATCTCAGAACGCCGTCTACCAGTGCAAATAATGTATCATCTCCGCCGATCCCAACGTTGTTGCCGGGATGGATCTTCGTTCCACGCTGTCTGTATAAAATATTACCTGCTTTTACAAACTGTCCGTCCGCTCTCTTTGCGCCAAGCCTCTTGGATTCAGAATCTCTGCCGTTCTTTGTGGAACCGACACCCTTCTTGTGCGCAAAAAACTGAAGGTTCAATTTCATCATGGTCTTACACCTCCTCAAATTTTACTTTACAATACTTTCTGCCGTACTGCTTTTCAATACTCACACAGCCCAAAGCCAGAGAATCCAGCAATACCACTGCCCTATCGTCCAGTCCTTCCGGAAAACGGCAGGCGATGCGCCCTCTCTTTTCGTCTTCCTCCGGCCTGACAGGCAGCTTGCAAAGCTTTTCCAGAGAATTTAATGTATTGATGACAAGAACGGACAACGCAGCACAGACAATATCTTCTCCCTGCTCCGCATATCCGGCATGTCCCCTGCACTCAAGCTCTCTGTACTCTCCCTGCCCGGTTTTGCGAAAAATCACTGTCGTCATAAAACGTTAGCCGTTGATCTTATCAATCTTAACCTGTGTGTATGCTTGTCTGTGACCGTTTTTCTTGTGGTAGCCGGATTTTCTCTTATACTTGTAAACGATGATCTTTTTGCCCTTGCCCTGTTTCTCAACAGTGCCGGTCACTGTCGCGCCTTTTGCGTCTGCGCCGACTTTCAGGCCGTTATCGCTCACTGCCAGTACCTGATCAAATGTCACAGAGCTTCCTTCTTCCACATCCAGCTTTTCCACGCGGATGACGTCACCTTCGGAAACCTTGTACTGCTTTCCACCTGTTGCAATAATTGCGTACATACCGTACCTCCTGTTTACATTACTCGCTGGCTTCGGCGGCATATCATGCGACTTTGTATTTCCATCAGCCTCGCCATGCGGCATACTCTGATATCATAGCATCAGTTGTGATAGCTGTCAAGGAAATTTTTTACCGCATTACCCCTCTCATCACCCTTCCTTCAAAGACTGTCGCCACCGCCAAAGCTCCGCATAATAGGACTCGTCTTTCCCCGGCAGAAGGTAAGCTGCACAGGTGTACGCATACTCAAAAAAGCAGTAATTCTCCCGCGAGATGCGGCTCCGTACCATATTTAATATTTCCTCCGCCCACTGCGCATACGACACGTCCCGGGCAGAGAGCCAGGCGGCGAGGGTGAATGCGGGGATTAACGGCCAGTCGATCTGCCCTTTGCAGATCCGGTCGATCTCATGGAGCGATATCCGCGCCAGGATACATACCGCCGCAAACTGTACCAGAGCCAGCCACTCCTCCGCCGGAATCCGGCCATCTTTCTGTCTCGGCGGATAGACCATAACGCCGTAGAGTTCATCGCGCTGCACACCGGAAAG
>CANRWP010000069.1 GCA_947643595.1 uncultured bacterium
CTCATAGTTATGTACAAAGCACCTGCCAAGGCACCCTTTGCTCCGGGTCCTGGAGTTATAATAGCGGCGGAAGGACAGCGGGATCTCCCCGCCGATCTTGAAATCCTCATGGTCGTAGACGAAGTTCCCCGTGGAGAGGTTCACCGGGTCCCTGCTGTACTGCACCGCCGCCGCCGTGACCCCCAGCATGTCGCTCTCGATCTCCGCAAGGACCTCCGAAAACTCCGCTGTGCTCGCATCCCATCCGGTCTTCACTTCCTCCAGACGGCTCCGGAACTCCTGGTAGGCCAGGTTCACGTCCCCGGCCTCCAGAAGTCCCCGCAGTTCTTCGATCCTGCCCCGCACGGAACCCAGTATCTCCCCGATCCCGTCCATGTCCTGGGCCAGACTGTTATCATAGGCGGGCATGTCATCCATCAGCTTCGTCAGAATTTTTTCCATCTGGTCTATGGTATCCTGATAGATCCCTTTCACCAGCGTCCCTCTCAGGCTGTCGATGTCCGCCCCCAGTGCGCCGACCCTGTATCCGCCCTCGATCCCGCTGTAGGTGCTGGCGATAGCTGAGATGGAAGCCTCCATCTTCTTACTTAAATCGATCGCCTGATTTAAAATGGATTTCCCCTGGGTGAGCAGCTCCTGTAAGCTGTTCACGTCAAAAGCCCGATCCCTGTCCAAAGTGACGCTGTTATATTTCCCCATCTGCATTCCTCCTCATAAACCGCATTTCTAGCTGATCTTTGTAGTATTGTATGTTGTATCCACATCCGCAAAAGAAGCCGATGCCGCCTGTATATAGTTCGCCATAGCGATCAAAAGCTCTCCGACAGAATTCATCATGACCACTTCCTGCTCCACTTCCACTTTCAGCGATTCGATAAAATCCCCTGCAGAGTTTTCTACCGCATTTACAATCGTGTCCCCCGACGCTTTGCTTCTTTCAATGATATTCGTCTGGATTCTGCTGATCAGCCCGGCGATCATGCTCTCTGTGCTACTGCTGCTGATACTGATATCACACATCTTTTTCTTCCTCCCTTCAACCGCATGCGGTGTCCGTTGTCACAGTGCTCGCTATCATATTGGCAACTCCTGCCTCGCTGTCCTGAAACGCCTGCTCCACTAACGTCATGATATCGTTTGACAGTACGTCCAGCATATCCACCATCTTCGCCGACGTCTTGTTGGCCCAGAAAATTTCCTGGCTGGTCACCATCATTTTCATCTCCGCGATAAAATCCTCCACGTTTCGCAGCTGATCCGTATGCATTTGAGACAACTCTGTCACGATCGTCTGATATTCCGCCTCCCGCAGATTTACTGTCTGTGCCATATTTTCCTCCGTTTCCGCGCCTAGATGGACGCCAGCTCGCTGTACAGAGCTGATATTTTCGCATTGATCACCGCCAGATAATCCTGCAGTCTGGATATCTGCGTCCCCACATTTCCATTCAGGCCGCACACCCCGCCGTAAGTCCGGTCCATCTCCGTGATGCAGTTTGTAAATTCTTCTTTTATTTCATCCGCACACACGCCCTCAAAGAGGTTTACGATAACGACCTCCGACAGGAGCGGGTTCCCGCTATATATACTCTTCTGGGTGCTCCACTCTCCCAGATAGCCGTTCAGGTTCGACTGTTCGCCGCTCAGCGCTCTGATCTGCCCCTCCACGACCGCTCTCTTTCCTTCCCACACCCTGATCTGCGCCCGTATCGCAGCTCTGCGCGCCTCTCTTCTCGCTCTCTCTTCCGCATCTTTATCACGTGGCATTTATCCCACCCCCTTATCCTTCGTCCTCTTCCTCTTCTTCCGGCACCAGAATATCCCCGGAATAGACCTCTGCTTCCCTGTATGTCAAAAGTACGCTCACCTGATTATTCTTCCTCATCGCCCTCACAAAGCGGACTCTCTCCGCCGTCTCCTCATCTATAAGGCCTCTCTCCGCCAGTATCTCCATGGTCTCCTTTATCTTTTGTCCGTCGGCAACCAGCAGATCCATATCCCTCTGCCCGCTAATCCTCCATGTCAATTTCAGCTGCATCCGCCTCTCTCCTCCTCTTTCCTGCGGCCCGTATTCTCATCCACACGCTCAGAAATACCAGGACAAGCAGCAGTTCTGCCATGGCAAAATGCAGAGAATGGTCTTCCTCCGCCCTGTTGTAATCTCTGGCTTTTGTAAGCCGTATCTCCTTCGAAAAGATGAGCTCCGTCATGTTTTCTTCTTCGTTCTCCGTCTGCATCTGTCCCGAAAACAGATATTCAGTCAGTTCCTGCGCCCTCGCGTCCTGACCCTCCTTTGCCTGACGGTACCGTTCCATGTTCTCCCCGGAAAACAGGTCCGCCGCCCCGTATTTATCCAAAAGGGACGTGTAGGTTATCTGGTCTCTTTCCCGCCATGCCTCACCGTCTAATATCAGATCATTTTCCATTTTCGCTCCCCGTTTCACAAAACAAGGCGAGCAGAAGTAACAGATCGCTCTGTTACCCCGCCCGTCTCTCACGCCGTTATCCCACAGACACTTTGGACTTGGAATATGCGCTGTCCACCGCCTGCATGTCGGCGATGTAGTCAGAAGTAGACTGGATCAGGCTCCTGACAACTTCCAGCGTCTGGGAAAAATTATTAGCCAGCGCGGTATAGTCTTCCCGGTAGGTCTCTGTGGACGCGGATACCCATCCGTCACATAGCGTAGTCACGCTCGACGTCATGGAGCTGGTTGTGGTCTCAAACTCCTCCGCATACTGGGACAGCTTCGCTATTTCAGCCTGCATGTCCTCATAACTCATTTTCAAACTTTCTGCTCCCATTTGTTTCTCTCCTTCCTTTGTATTTAATAATCAGTCCGAAGACTGGACTATTCCATCAGATGACTTTTTGTACTGCTGCCTGACGGAAAAGAATATTTCGGTCAGGCAGGCGACAATCCCGATCCCGAGAACGACGAGCAGCCATACCTGCATGGAACCGCCGCCTCTCCCATCCTCATCCGCCGTGTTTTTCTCCGTGTTCGAGGCCGTCCGGCTGTTGACCTGCGGCAGGACCGGATTGATGATGTGATCGTAGGCCGCCGTGTTTCCCTGGCTTCCCACCCTCGTGTACTCCAGCGTGCCCGCAAATCCTCTCAGAAGGCTTACGTTCTCGCTGTTTACGGCTTCTCTGGACAACTTTAATTCCCCGATGCACTCCTCCACGTTCGCCGCAGTCTGCTCGCCCGCCTCGTCCAGGGAATCCCGGAGAAGATTCTTCTGCTCCGCCGTCGCACTGTACACATCCTCGGCATAGATCAGGTAGTCCGTATTGTTCTGTTCCACGCTGTCGAACAGTTTCCCGGCATTGTCGTTGATATCGTCCAGCCGTGACTCCAGATCCGCCCTCTCGATATACTGCATCGGATCGTACTCGAGCAGGCCCTTCTCATACTTCTCCAGATTCTCGCCCAGCTTTTTCTCCTCTTCCTCCATCCGGGTCATCTGCTCCTCGCACTCCTCGTACAGAGCGTCCACATAGTACTCCTGCAATACCTGAGCGATCTCCTCCGACTCCGCTTCCGCCTGAAACAGCTCGAGAAGCAGGTCCGTCACCCTGCCTATCTGTTCCTCGTCGGGCTTTGTCAGCCTGATCCGGTCATTCTCCTCGCCGCCCGGGTCGTTGCCGGAGACGTCTCCGCCATCCGGATCGTTTCCGGAAATACTTCCCTGACGCTCTTTCTTCGGGTTATTTCCGGAGACATCCTCCGGGTACAGTTCCTCCAGGCGCTCGTTGGCCTCCCTCTGGTCCCTGCGCCGCTGTTCGTTCAGGATCTCCTCCACGGCCTCCTTCGCCTCTTCCTGCTTCCTGCCTATCTCCTCGTTGTAGTGCCCCACAGCCTCCGCCAGGTTCTCATGCCCCGTCTCTAAAAGCGCCTCCTGTCCCGCCACCGTATCGTCGATGACTGTCCGGTAGGCCTTCTGAAAATCATCTATCACCGTCTCCGCCTCGGCATTTGTCTCCTTCAGGACCGCAAAGTCGTTCTTCCCCTCCTGCACCGCATCCGCATAGTCGGCGTACAGCGCCTCCATCAGGGAACTGTTCAGGTTTCGGTAAGCGTCCAGTTCCACCGGCTCTATATCGCGCTCGACGATGATCTCCTCCACAGGCTCCGCCATGGCGATCAGTCTCGCCGCATCGATGCCGGCGAGCAGTTCCAGTTCCGTGTTGTCGTTGGAGAGGATCGTGGAAGAGTCATCCTGCACCCGATGGTACTGCGCCATGATGGCATCCATATACATGTAGGCGGTGTTGGAATTCAGCATGGTGATAAAAGCGTTCACATCGTTCACCGCCTGCAGTCCCGATTCCTCGTCCAGTCGGAGGTTGTACTGATAGTTCAGCACGACCTTCCGCGGTTCTCTCTCCAGCGAAGTGACCGACGCCGAGAAGGTTTCCGGTATGACGATGCAGGCGGCGTAGGTGCCGTTCTCGATCCCGGCTCTGGCATCATTCAGGCCGGTCACGATAAAATTGTCCCCGGGAAAATCCATGAGCTGGCTGGCGTAATTGATCCTCGACTCCCCGACCACTATGCCGTCATCCATGTTTACGACAGCAATGTCCGACACATGCTCTTTCCGCATCTCCTTATCTTCTTTCCGTTTTCGCTCCATGTACATTCCTGTGATAATGCATAGGACCAGCAGGGCGGTCAGCCCGGCTCCGTATAACAGGACTCTGATTGTTTTTTTCACTCGTATACCTTCCATGATCCATTAACAGATCGTATTTTATCAAACTCTATCAGAAATTATATTTTTAATTTTATTTCTTGTCAACAAATAATAATATTATCAACAATATCACTACTTAAATTATTACCTTTTTATCTATAATAAGATATAAATCGCTTGACAGTACTATATTTTATATGTAAAATTTAAAAAGAGACAGGAGGTGATGATATTGAAAAACGGACCTATCAAGTTGACCAACCGGGAGTACAAAGTCATGGATGTCCTCTGGAGCAGTGCACAGGATCTGACGATACATGAAATATCCGAACTCTCTGATGACCCGAAGCTGACAGTCGCCTGCGTTGCACAGGTGATGCCCCGTCTGCTGAAAAAAGAACTGGTCCATATTGAGAAATTTGTCTCGGCGAATACCAAGTATGCCCGCACCTTCCTCGCTGATATCAGCAGAGAAGATTATACGAACAGCGAGCTGCGCAGACTGTTCCGTAAAGCAGATGTCAAGGCTATGCTCAGCGCTTTGGTACAGGCCAACAATTCCGACGAGAATGCGGCACTTTTCCGTGATCTGGAAACTTTTATACAGGAATACAAAAGAACAGAGAAAGGATAAACTCCCTTGAGAATATCTTTGATGACCATACTCACGATCAATTTGTCTCTCTCGATTCTTCTGATGATCCTGCTTCCGCTGTTAAAAAAGAGGATCTTCCTGAGGAATCTGAGAGGCCGCTTGCTTGCACTGTGCTGTATCGCCATTATGATACGTGCGCTGATCCCACTGGAATTTTCTTTTTCCCAAACGATACGGGTCAGCAGAGTCCTTCCTCCCATACGGGACATGCTGAAATATCCTCTTGCAATTGGAAACTTTTCTGTAAAAATTTCCTGGTTTTTGTTCTTTCTATGGATACTTACCGCACTGATTCTAATCTTGAAAAAACTTTTGCTCTACATCCGGATGCAGAGGACGATCAGACGTCTTCCCGATTGCGAGGAGGAAGCGATTACAAATATTATGTGGGAACTGTATAAAAAATATCCGTCTGCAAAGCATATAAAGATAGTCAGAACGGATTTGAATATCAGTCCTCTGGCGGCAGGCATCAAAAATCCGGTAATTCTTTTACCGACATACCAGTTTAGCGATACGGAATACCGAATGATTCTGGAACATGAGCTGCTGCACTGTATACGCCATGATGTCCCCGTTAAATTTGCGGCCGACATCCTCTGTTCCGTCTACTGGTGGAATCCTCTGTTCTATCTGCTACGGCGCAGGATCTTTGAACTAATCGAGCTGGGAAACGATAGACAGCTGACGGCTTCTTTCTCACTCGAAGAAAAAGCAGCATACATGCAGTGCCTTTTAAGCACTGCCAAAAATATCAGTAATGGTCCGATTCCGTTTACCCTCAGCTTTAATACTCATGAGGGAAAAGCGCTGGACAGGCGGATCTGCCTGATCAAAGAGTTTCGGCCGATTAAGCCGGCAAAAGAAAGGATTGCACTGATAGCTCTGTTGGTTCTTTTATGGGGATTTACTTCCTTTACATTGGAGCCGTATGCGTTGCCAGAAGCTGTCTCCGGCATCGTTTTTAATAAAGATAACTCTTACATTATTCAATGCGGAGATGTATATGAAATATACTATCTTGGTAAATTATATTTCACACTGGAATCCATTGAATATTTAAATCCTGATATTCCAATTTCCCAAAAAGAAGGAGATGATTAAAATGAAAAAAATAAAAATGCTCAAATTTATCTGTACTATTTCTTGCCTTACAATATTGTTGTTGTGCCCTGCTTCCTCTGTATTTGCACAGAATGTCCATGTCCCAACTCAAGTGATGCCTTCCGGCGGGGAAACCATTCAGCCCCATGCTCCTGTTATTGAATGGGTAGTATCAGAAATTAATGGCAAAAAATACCGCCGGCTATACAATTTCTCCACCGGCGAGTGGATCGGGGACTGGATTCCCTGCGATTAATATCCGCGCACAAAGTCTTTTTCTTAATCTTCCTTTTAACTTTCTCATTACTCGTGGGAATAAAAAGGACATTCGGCTGATTCCGGATGTCTTTTTTATTGGTATATTGGCATTATCTGTATTGCACCATTGGTATTAATTGCAACAAGTATGCAAAAGCTTTAGATAATATTTCTCTGCCTGCTCCTCATCGATCCGATGCAGACCGCAGACCTGTTGGATAATCTCCTCTTCCGGCACATTCATCGTCCGAAGAAGATTTATTGTTCCTATGATCGCATTTTCGCGCTCCATCTGCATTTGAGCCAGATTCTTTCTCTGCGCTTCTTCATTTTCTTTCAATATCTTTTCTTTCTCTTGCTCCATCTTATTGATCATTTCCTTCTGGGCATCTATCGTATCCTGCATCTCATCAATCATATACTGCACCGTATTCTTATCCAGCTCATACAATTCTTTCGAGAACATTTCCATCACCCTCTCTGGGTTCCGGCATATCTCACAGCCCTCTTCATATATTTTCCGAAACTTCGGATACTTTTCAACCAGCGCTATAATCTTCTCCGGTTCGTCAAAAGAAAGCAGCGTCAGCCATGCGTCCAGTTTCTTTTTTATACTTTTATTTTGCTGACTTTCCCTAAAAATGTCAAACGGTATAAAAATATATATGATTTTGTAAAATGATTTGGTAATTCCGGCAGAAACCGCCGATCGTGCGATGCGCACAGTTGAAATTTCTCAGAATAAATTTGAAAAAACAGTTTTATGTAACAGTCCAGCCGGAGACTGAACTGTTACATCTTTTCTCGCTTTTTGTCATCTCATCTTTTTGTTGTCCTTCTTATCCTCGAGCTGCATAACCTCCGATTCCGGCAGCGCAAACACCTCATCTGTATTCATAATGCACTGCCCCTGGAATACTGCATTTTCGTCCACGATCAGACTCTTTGTGCGCATATTGCCGATCACTTTGCCCGTGGATATCACTTCGGTCTTTCCGGTGGATGAGAGATCTCCCTCCAGCACACCGCCTACCACAACGCTGCTGCCTTTGATATTTCCCTTCACTTTACCGGTCGCGCTGATAATGAGCGCCCCTTCGGTCTCCACATTGCCGGTAATGCTTCCCTCGATCCGCACCGTTTCTCTCGCTCTGATATTTCCTTCCACCACCATATCAGCGCCGACGATACTGCTGATCTTCGTATTTGTCTGTTCTGTTGATTTCTTTAACACAGTCCTTGCCTCCTTATCCTTTGATTTCCATAATGTCCATCGGATCCAGAAATTCTTCGTCCTTTGTAACGCTGTATCCGATATCCATATTATTTTCTTCTATTTCAAACAGTACGGTGCCCTGTTCCACCGTACCGCCGACTTCCACTTTCGGCACTCCCATATTGCGGTAGTTGCTGACATAACCGTTGCCGTGGTCGATACTGATGCCTGCGGCTTCCTCCTGCGTCGCGGCCGCGACTCCCGCCACGGTGCCTGCTCCGGAAGAGATAACGTTCGTCCCCGCCGCCGCGGTAAAAACAACCTCTCTCCACTCCTCCTTCGCCTGCAGTCCGGTGTCCGCCTCATCCCCCGCCTCCTTGATCTGAGCGGCGCCGCTCACCGGGAATCCTCTGGGCATGTTTTCTTCTTCCTCCTCCGCCTGCAGACTTTCTTCCTGCATCTGTACCTGCACTTCCTTCTGGCTCAGCGTCTGATTTAAGTTCGCCACCTGCTTTTCAAGCGCCTCTTTTTCGAGTGTCAGCTGTTCGTTCTCCTTCTGCAAACCTGCGATCTGCCCGGCATAGACCTCACTGCGCTCCGTCGCCCCATGCATCAATATCGTCGTATATTCCGCATAGCAGATCACAACCACCAGAAGCACAAATGCCACAATGGACAAAATTCCGGTATTGATATGAAATTTTTTCTGGTTTTTTTCCACGGAATCGGACACGATCATGATCGTGTAGCCGACTTTCCGCTTATGCCGCTTTGAACCCATAGCCGCCACCTCCGCAGTGCCTTTTAATCATAGCATATTTTTCAAAAAAAGAATATAGCTTTCTTTCGTCTATTTACTCAATATTGCAACTTTTTTTTACAAATTCCCTCCCCCTCCACAAGCACCTTCTCCAGGATCCGAATGACCTTTTCCACGTTTTCTTCTTCCAGCGAGGAATAATTCATCACAAAAATATGATCTTTTTTTCCCTCAGAATCTGCATAATACTGCGCTGTCGAGAAGACTCTGACGCCCTCTCTCTCGAGAGCTTCGCATATTTCTTCATCGGAAAGACAGGTCGCCACCCTCATCAGGAAATGCAATCCCGCATCTTCCTCGGAGATCGTACAGCATTCCGAGAGCCTGCTGCCGGCTATCTGTTTTAACAGAAGATCCCTCTTTTCGTGATAATAGTTCCGCATGCGGTTGATATGTTTCTCGAAATAACCCTCCCTGATGAAACGGGCGAGCACATACTGTTCAAAATTCGATACCGTACAGGAATAAAACGAGAGCGTCTCGCCGAACTTCCTCGCCAGGTGCTCCGGCAGCACCATGTAGCTGATGCGGACCGTGGAGGAGAGCGTCTTTGTAAAGGTATTCATATAGATCACTTTCTCCTGCACATCGATGCTCTGAAGGGAGGGCACCGGTCTCCCGGCCAGCCGAAATTCACTGTCATAGTCGTCCTCTATGATATAGCGCCCTTTCTCCTTCGATGCCCACCCCAGCAGTTCATACCGGCGGCTCACCGGCATCACGATCCCCGTCGGAAAATGGTGGGACGGGGAGATATGCACCACATCCACGTTCTTGTGCTCCAACGAGGAAATGAGTACGCCCGCGTGATCCATGTCCACGTAAGTGCACGGCACCCGGTGGCTTTTATATATTTTATAGATCTTATGATATCCCGGGTTTTCCACCCCGTAACACTTTTCCATGCCCAGAAGCTGCAGCAATAGCCCGTACAGATACTCCGTCCCCGCTCCTGTGACGATCTGTTCCGGTTCCACTTCCATTCCGCGAAAACTCCGAAGATGTCCGGCGATCGCCTCCCGCAGAGGACGGATCCCGGCGCTGGGAGCGTTCATCATCAATCCCTCCCGCTCCTCCTTCAACGTCGCCCGCATCAGCTTTGCCCAGGCAGAAAAGGGAAACTGTTCCGGTCTGGTCTGGCTGCTCGTAAAATCCGCCAGATATTTTTTTTCCCCGTTCTGTTCTTCCTCCTCTTTTCTGCTGTCTTTTTTTCTTCCCGCAGCCAGTTCCCTTCTTATATCTGTCACAAAAAACCCTTTTTTCGGCAAAGAATACACGAATCCTTCCGCGATCAGCTGCGCATAGGCATTCTCCACCGTAATAATACTTACGCCCAGATTTTTTGCAAAATTCCTCTTTGAGGGCAGTTTCTGGTCCGCCGCCAATGTTCCCTGTACAATATCGTTTTTAATGCATTGATACAGATGCTGGTATAAAGGTTCTGACCTTGTCTCTGAAAAAGAATAGGTAAGCAATCCGCAGCAACTCTCCCGTCTGACCATTTTGATTTTTTGCAAAGTGGTTATTTAAATATGGTCAGATTGTATTATACTTGGTTTTGATGATGTTTGCAAGGAGGTTAAAAAATGTCAGAAGAGAGATATCAGTTAAACAGGCAGTTGGCACAGATGTTGAAGGGCGGCGTTATTATGGATGTCACCACTCCGGAGCAGGCGAAGATCGCGGAGGCGGCGGGGGCCTGCGCAGTGATGGCCCTTGAGAGAATCCCGGCGGATATCCGGGCGGCCGGCGGCGTCTCGCGGATGAGCGATCCGAAGATGATCCGTGGGATTCAGGAGGCAGTCTCCATTCCCGTCATGGCAAAATGTCGGATCGGACATTTCGTGGAAGCACAGATTCTGGAGGCGATCGAGATCGATTACATCGATGAGAGCGAAGTCCTCTCCCCCGCGGATGATATGTTTCATATCGATAAGAGAAAGTTCAGCGTCCCCTTTGTCTGCGGCGCAAAGGATCTCGGGGAGGCGCTGCGGCGTATCGCGGAAGGCGCTTCCATGATCCGCACGAAGGGAGAACCGGGCACCGGGGACATCGTACAGGCAGTCCGCCATATGCGCAGGATGAATCAGGAGATCGCAAGGATCACCTCCATGCGGGAAGACGAACTTTTCGAGGCGGCAAAGGAGCTGAGAGTTCCCTTTGAGCTGGTAAAATATGTGCAGGAAAACAGAAAACTTCCTGTGGTCAATTTCGCTGCCGGCGGCGTGGCAGCCCCCGCGGATGCGGCCCTGATGATGCAGCTCGGCGCGGAGGGCGTCTTCGTCGGTTCCGGCATTTTCAAGTCCGGCAATCCGGCAAAGCGGGCGTCCGCCATCGTGCAGGCAGTCACCAACTATACCGACGCAAAGCTGATCGCTTCCCTGTCCGAAGATCTTGGGGAAGCTATGGTCGGCATCAATGAACAGGAAATCCGGCTTTTGATGGCGGAGCGAGGCAAATAATATGAAGATCGCGGTACTTGCGCTGCAGGGCGCTTTCTATGAACAGGAAAAAGTTATAAGGGAACTGGGAGCGGAATGTCTGGAACTTCGACAGCCGAAAGATCTGTCAAAGACTTTCGACGGTCTGATCCTGCCCGGCGGTGAGAGCACCGCCCAGGGAAAGCTTCTGAGAGAACTAAATATGTTTGAACCGCTGCGGGAAATGATCCGCGGCGGTCTGCCGGTTCTCGCCACCTGCGCCGGCCTGATCCTGCTGGCGGAAAAAAGCAGCAACGACGACCGCTCCTGGTTTCAGACCCTGCCCGTCACGGTGAGGAGAAATGCCTACGGCAGACAGCTTGGCAGTTTTCACACGGTGCAAAACTTTGGGGATATGAAGGATATCCCCATGACTTTCATCCGGGCCCCCTATATTGAAAAGGCGGAAAAGGACGTGGAAATACTCGCCAGAGTGGACGGAAATATTGTCGGCGTGCGCTGCCGGAACCAACTGGCCCTGTCCTTTCATCCCGAACTGGACTCTGACAGGAGGATACACAGGATGTTTCTGGAAAATATCCGGTAACCTCCGCTGCGCCCGACACCGTTCTACGATACGTACTCCGCCAAAATCCGCTTTACGGACGAAAGATAACCGCCGCCGAACAGGTTCAGATGATTTAAAAGATGATACAGATTGTACAGCCCGCGGCGTTCCGTGTAATCCGCCCGCAGCATGCCGGACTCTCTGTAGGCGCCATAAAAAGCCGCAGGAAAACCCCCGAACAGTTCCGTCATGGCGATATCCGCCTCCGCATGTCCCACGTAGACCGCCGGATCGATCAGCCATGCCCTGCCGTCATTTCCTGTGATCACATTTCCCGCCCACAGATCGCCGTGCAAAAGCGAGGGTTGATCCGGTTCCGTCAAAAAAGCATCCATGTGGTCCAGCAGCCGCGCGATCCTCCGGGAATCTCCGGAATCAAACCAGCGTGCCGCACGCCGAAACTGCGGTTCGAGACGGCAGTCACGAAAAAAGGATATCCAGCTTTCATGAGGCGTATTGATCTGCGTTCCCTCCCCGATAAAGTTGTCACGGATAAACCCGTATTTCGCGCCGTTCACGTAGTCGCTCGCCGCCGCCCGGTGCATGTCCGCCAGCTGGTGTCCCAGAGTCTCCCAGTAATCCGGCGCCCGTTTCCCACCGTGCAGAAACTCCAAAAGTAAGAACGCATTTCCATAACCGAGGATACGGGGCGTTCCGACCGCCCCCGTCCTGGCGATCGCGTCAAGCCCTGCCGCCTCCGCCGCGAAAAACGCTGCTCCTTTTCCGCTATTTGTTTTGAGAAAAAGATACTGCCCGTCGCTCGTCGTCAGCCCGTATGCCTCATTGATATCGCCCCCCGATATCCTCTCTGTCTTTACAGGAAAAACGCCGTCTCCGCAAATTGCCGACAGCGCTTCTTCTATGGAAGTAAAAAATTGCTGTGTCATATGCTCTCCAGTCTCAAGCTGTTTATATTTATTTCTATACTTTTTTTATTTGTTTTACAGCAGGCATAGGCGCCGGGCTCGGCACAGGGTTTGCGGGAATGAGCGCTGCTGCCGTGATCAGTCCCATGCTGATCACTTTCTTAGGGCTCCCCGCCTATGAAGCGGTGGGCATCGCCCTCGCAAGCGACGTTCTTGCCAGCGCAGTCAGCGCCTACACCTACGGCAAAAACAGAAATCTCGATATACGAAACGGCGGCGGCATGATGATGCTTCTGCTCCTGACCGGCATCCTGGGATACGAACTCAAAACGGCAGTCGGCACAAGCGTCTTTATCATGACTTTCACCGCTCTCACCGGCGCGGTAAGTCATTTTGCTATCGGCGGCACGCCGAATCTGTGGTGCTTGCTGTTTTGTGTATCGTCCACTCTGCTGTGGGCAAGGATCGCTGCGAAATTCGCCAACAAGGCCAGCGCGATCACCTTAAACCGGGCGACCGGCGTCGTTCTTGCCATACTGGGAACCGCTATTCTTCTGGTGAACTACCTGAAATAACGCCGAGAAATCTTTCTTCGCATCCTCATATTTGGAGGGATCCCGCAGGATCGCCGAGGGATGATATGTCGCAGTCAGCGCACAGTTTTTCCGGTATGTCCAGGTTCCGTGCTGTCTGGTGATTTTAAAATCCGGTGAGATAATGCGCTGCGCGGCCACGCGGCCAAGACAGACTATAATTCCGGGATTCACCAGAAACGTCTCATACTTCAGATACGGAAAGCAGGCCTCCTTTTCCTCCTCTCTCGGATCGCGGTTGCCGGGAGGATGACATTTTAAAATGTTGGTAATGTATATCTCCTCTCTGCTCAAACCGCTCTCCCGAAGAAGCCTGTCCAGCACTTCGCCCGAGCTTCCCACAAACGGAATCCCCTGCCGGTCCTCCTGCGCTCCGGGCGCCTCGGCGATCAGCATGATATCGGCCTTACGGTTTCCTCTCCCCATGACCGGCCGCTGCCTCGTTCTGCACAGCGGACAGTGCGTGCAGACGGCAATATGTCTCTCGATATCGTCCCATGTGTATTTCATACAGGCCTTTGTTTCTTTCATTCTAATCTCCATTCCTCAGCCAGACGGGGCACAAAGCGCCCCATGTATATCAAGTTAATGCCAAGTTAAAGAACTGAGTATGGAACAATAAACGCTATTCTTCCATTACGTTATAAAAAACTCCATTAAATCCAAGCGTATCACCTACTCTTCATAATATTCCTCATAATAATTTGCCAGACTCTCTGTAATAATCTGTTTATCACCATTTTGCTCTAAAAGATCAATAATCGTTCTATCACTACATATCAGACCATTTCGTTCTTCACATTTAATCTCCTCCAAAGACGGCACTAAAATCTGATCAGCTTCTGTATCAAATGCTAATGCGCACTCCACATTTTTATCTTTATACAAGTTCATCCCCATATAAATTGCATCGTGGAGCTAAACTTACTTCATTGTGCCATATCCAGATTCTATGAAGGGCAAAGTTAAAATTCAGAAAAAATGATTCTCATTGTCACCAGTGCGCATCAATCTTTAAAGATCTTCGAATTTCTCGTTTTAAGCTATTATATTTCCTGAATAATATCTTTGTAGATTTATCCTCTATAAGTTCATTGCACATCTTATCAAAATTTATAGTAATCTCCTCTCCACCACTGCTTCGAAATATCTTATCTTCCTCTCGCAAAACTATTTTATGCATTGTACCAAGAACAACCCCCATATATGCATTTTCAAAATTCTTCAACTTTCTTAATATCCGTCCAGGCAAATACACATTATGGACATGCTGGTAAATCACATGATAAGCTTCCCCTGATTTTGGCGTATTTAACCATAATCCTCTGATATCAGTAAGCATATATTTTCCCATGGAAACTTTGTGAAATATCTTCCTGACTTTCTCTTTCAAAGATTCTTTCTCATTAACAACTTCTTCTCTTACAAAGTTTTCTCCGATAAAAATCTCTATCTCTTTTATCTCTTCTAAACTCTGAGACAACTCTTCTACTGAAAAAGCCTGTTCAGTTTCACCTTCCGCCATCATCATATAGATACTATGAATATTATTAAACAATTCTATGTTCTGTAAAACATCCTTGCTAACCAGATGGCTAATCAGATTAAACTTCATCATGTTTTCCAAATCTAATGAAAAAAAATACTCCCCCTTATCTTCCTTCAACTCCTGTAGCAAAATCCCATATGCCTCTAATTGAACTTTTAGTATATTATCATATAATGTTTGTTTTATGGACTTGCGAACATTGATATAAGTTAATATACTAATAATAGTTGCAACTAATGTAAATATTATCCAAAATAAATCTTTATATGTTGTTAATATCGTAATTGTATCTGGCATTACCCCCTTGTATGATGTTTGTAGAAGCCAAACACCATAACTTCCTTTCCTGTCGATTTTTAACTTGATGAATGGAAATATAAGTTTTTCCATTTTCATCTTCTCTGACAACAGCCTGTACCCCAATGACAATGTGTATGCAACTTTTTCTGTCGGTCTCGTTCTGTACATCCCGCCCGAACCTGATCAACAACAACACGATATAACCATATCTCCAATTTTATATGTACGACGAGAGCCATCCATAAAATAGCTAAAACCAGAATATGTTCGATCTTCGCTTACCAAACTAAGTATTTTTGATGCGAAACCGGTTAATTTCACGCTCATATTTGAATGGCATAATTTCAACCGTTCCTTTATTTATTCTCGTAGTATCGCAGGTTTTTAGTCCTTCCTTTTTTAATCAGCACGCCCTCGTCAGTTAGTTCTCGCAAAAGCAGGATTGCCGTAGATTGGGACACACCAAGTTCCATTTCTACATCGCTACGAACAATAAAACCTTTACTGCGACACAGTTCCAAAACAGTATTAATTCGTT
>CANRWP010000070.1 GCA_947643595.1 uncultured bacterium
CGATGTAGGTAAAACCGTTAGTAATCATATCTCGACTCCCTTCATTTGTGATAATTCACATAAAATTTTGTAAAATAAACAACAAATCTGTTTAATTATACAAGAATTGGGAATCTGTGTCAAGAAAATTCGACATTTTTGACAAATCACAATCTCTCGCTGAAATAACTCTTATATCCTTCCCCGAAAATCTCCGTGGCATCCGAGACGATCATAAACGCCTCCGGATCCTCCTCCTTCACGATCTGCTGCGCTTTCGGCGCCAGAGGCTTTCTCATCACGCACATCAGCACCTTCTTTTCTTTCCCGCTGTAAGCGCCTTCCCCCTGCAGCGCCGTCACGCCGATATCCAAATCTCCCAGGATCCTCGCCGTGATCTCCTCCGGATGGTCGCTGATAATATAGATCATCTTCGCACCGTCCTTCCCGTAAAGCACCGTATCCATCACCACGGAACTCACAAAGATCGCCACCGCCGCATAGAGGGCGATCTCCAGATTTCGGAACATGATCCCCGACAAAGCTACGACGATCGCATCCATGATCAGATACAGGTTACCCGTTTTCAGATGCCTGTATTTTAACCGCAGCACCTTGACAATGATATCGACGCCCCCGGTAGTCGCCCCTGCCTTCAGTATCATCCCCATGGAGATCGCCATGATCGTCCCGCCCGCCGCCGCCGCCAGCAGTTTATCCGTTGTCAGCGGTGCAAATGCCGCCAGCATATTGGTGAAAGCCGAGCTGACCACCGTACAGTATATGGTGGAGACCAGAAATTTCATCCCGAATTTCCAGAGTCCCAGCCCCAGGATAGGCACATTGATCAGCAGGATCCACGTACCTGTCGGGATAGGCGTGATCCGGCTGAGCATGATCGAAATACCGCTGACCCCTCCCGGCGCCAGATTGTTGGGATCTAAAAACAGGCTGATGCCCACGCCGTAGGTCAGAGAAAAGACCGTGATGACCACATAATCCCAGACCATTCTCAGCATCTTTTTCCGCTTCAGTTTCTCCTGCACTGCCTTTACCATATACGCTCCTCTTTCTAAATATTTGTCGTTGTCAGCTTCGGCTGATACCCATTATGTTTCAACGCATCGATAATTTTATTCTTATGTTCCGTTCCAAAAGCTTCCATTGTGATCTTTAACTCCACCGCGGCATTTCGGTTCGTTGTGACAAACTGATTGTGCTCCAGTTTGATCACGTTGCCGCTCTCCTCCGCGATAATGCCTGCCACCCGGCACAGCTCGCCCGGTTTATCCGGCAGGAGCACCGATACCGTAAATATCCTGTCGCGGAAGATCAGGCCCTGCTGCACCACCGAGGACATGGTGATCACATCCATGTTGCCGCCGCTTAAGATGGATACCACCCTCTTGTCCTTGCAATCCAGATGCTTTACCGCCGCCACAGTCAAAAGACCTGAATTTTCGATGATCATTTTATGATTCTCCACCATATCCAGGAACGAGACCACCAACTCCTCATCTTCCACCGTGATGATGCTGTCCAGATTCTCCTGAATATAAGGGAATATTTTCTCTCCTGGTGTTTTCACCGCCGTACCGTCCGCAATCGTGGAGACACTTGGCAGCGTCGTCACTTTCTTTTCTCTCAGCGATGCCTGCATACACGCCGCACCCGCCGGCTCCACGCCGATGACTCTGATCTTGGGATTCAAAAGTTTCGCCAATGTCGAGACGCCCGTCGCCAGCCCGCCTCCTCCGATGGGCACCAGGATAATATCCACAAGCGGCAGTTCCTTTACGATCTCCATGGCGATCGTCCCCTGCCCTGTAGCCACGGCCAGATCATCAAAGGGATGCACAAAAGTATACCCTTTTTCTTCCGCCAGCTTCAGAGCATAGGCGCAGGCCTCATCGTACACATCGCCGCGCAAAATCACTTCCGCGCCATAACTCTTTGTACGGTTTACCTTGATGAGCGGTGTTGTCGTCGGCATCACAATGATCGCCTTTACGCCGTAGCATTGGGCCGCATAGGCAACCCCCTGGGCATGGTTTCCCGCGGATGCCGTGATAAGCCCTCTCTGTCTCTCTTCCTCCGACAGCGTGCTCAGTTTATAGTATGCCCCGCGGAGCTTGTACGCCCCCGTAAACTGCATGTTCTCCGGTTTCAGATAAACTCTGTTCCCGCTCTGCCTGCTCAGAAAATCGCTGTAGACAAGCTTCGTCTCCAGTGTGACTTTCTGGACTTCCTCACAGGCTTCCTCAAATTTTTCCAGTGTCAGCATCTTACTTTCCATCCTGTACCTCCCGACTATTCTTCGTCATCCAAACGCTCCCTGTCAAACAGAGCGCTTACAAAAGCTTCCGCGTCAAACTTCTGCAGATCCTCCAGCTTTTCACCTACGCCGATGTACTTCACGGGGACCTGCAATTCCGACTGGATCGCCACCGCGATGCCGCCCTTGGCCGTACCATCCATCTTTGTCAGGATGATCCCGGTCAGATCCGTCACCGAGCCGAACTCCTTTGCCTGCTGCAGGGCGTTCTGACCTGTTGTGGCGTCCAGAACGATCAGATTCTCCCTGTGGGCATCGGGAAATTCCCGCTCGATGATACGGTTCATCTTTTTTAACTCCTCCATCAGGTTTTTCTTGTTGTGGAGTCTGCCTGCCGTATCACAGATCAGCACGTCCGCATGTCTGGCCTTCGCCGCGGACACCGCATCGAACAGAACGGAGGCCGGATCCGCCCCCTCTCTGCCGCCTATCAGCTCCACACCCGCTCGATTTGCCCACTCCGCAAGCTGTTCTCCCGCCGCCGCCCGAAACGTATCGCAGGCGCCGATGATTACCTTCTTCCCCTGTGCTTTCAAATTTCCCGCGAGTTTTCCCACCGAAGTGGTCTTCCCCACACCGTTGACGCCGATAATAAAAAGAACCGAAGGCTTATGTTCAAAATCATACGCCGTATCCGGCGCATCCATCTGCTCCCGTATATTTCGTATCAGAAATTCCTTGCAGTCCGCCGGCTCCTTGATATGGTATTCCCGCACCTGCATCCGGAGTTTTTCAAGGATCGCATCCGTCGCCCTGATGCCCACATCCCCCATGATCAGGATCTCCTCCAGCTCCTCGTAGAAATCCTCATCGATATTGGAAAACCCGTTGAAAACACCGTCTATCCCGTACACGATATTGTTCCTGGTCTTGGAGAGCCCTTCCTTCAATCTGCTGAAAAAGCCCTTCTTCTCTTCTCCCATAGCGTTCTCCCTTCTATCCTTTCTTCCTTTACCCCCCAATCATCACTCCGATATCACCGTGCAGCTCAAGTCTGATCAAGCCGCAGATCGCCAGATGCAGCGGATAATATACATAAAACAAATACTTCATTCCCTTCCACGTCCCTCGCTGTCCATTATAGCATCCAAACAGAGGGATCGTAAGCGCCGTAAACAGCTGGATCACACCGTAGACCGGATGAATAAACAGAGCGTAGATAACCGCGTACATCGCCACATAGATCATCATGCCGCGCATCTGTCTCTTAAAATCTCCACGATGCGTTCCGATCTCCAGTATCGCCATCACCGCGATACAGCTCCAGTCGGAGCAGAAGGTAAGCGCGCATATCCCCAAAACCAGAGCTGTCTTCTGCCACTGCTTAAACCTCTCACTGTCTGTTATGATCAGCGCGATCACTCCCCAGAACAGAGACCATATCACACTCGTCTGGTTAAAGACGGAAGTCTGAAACGGGATAAACGGAATACCAAACGCAAAATTATAGGCAAAATGGCTGATCAGCGCAAAAAGCAAAAGCCGAAGCGCATACTTTTTTCTGTTGCGGGTATAGTGATACCCCTCCGCGATAAAAAACCAGAAGATCGGCGCCGCCAGCCTGCCCACAATGTGAAACAGAATGATCCACCAGTCCGTCGGATAATCGGGAAAAGCCACGGAAACCACATGATCCAGGGTCATGGCCGCCAGTGCGATACATTTCAACTGATTTCCGCTCAATGAGCTTTCCCTCATAATCCGACTAAACCTCCCATCTTACCCATGCATAACAATCCGGCGATACCTTATCGGACTCATCCAGAGGTATCTCCAACACGGTATCAATCTCCATGTCTTTGTCACTGTCGATCTCCACTACCATATAGCGATCCGCCACGTAATAAGCCGTCCCTGCTCCCTCCGTCTCATAGTATGGCGGTAAATCCCTCCATCCCGGCGCAAGCTCCGACGCCAAATCTCCTGCGTCCATCTCCCCATCCATCCCGGTCAGCAAGGTTCCAAGCTTCCCCTCCAGCCGGATGCATACCGCATCATCCGTCAGTACAGGCCCCGCCGTCTCCTCGTCATACTCCCCGGAAAAGACAGCATAAATCTCTGTGTCATCTATCTGAGCCGAATAAAACGTCGCATGTAAAAACTCGGCTTCGCTCTCATTTTCCTCACAGAACTCTCCATAAGTAATATTTTTATATCTGAGCAATTCAGAAGAAATCTCAACACTTGATTTGAATATTTCGGAAGAACCCTCAGCATTTGACACTTCTTTTCTTTCCGTTACCTGCTCAGTCACGCCAGCTCCGCATCCTGCCAAAACCAGTATCATCCCCCAGAGAACGATCCATATCTTATAGCGTACCCATCTCTGTCCTTTCATATTGCTCTCCCTCTAATCATCCAGCTCCTTATCAATCAGATCCACACTCACCAGCGCCGAGACTCCTTTCTCCTGCATCGTGATGCCGTAGAGACGGTCCGCCTTCTCCATCGTCCCGCGGCGGTGTGTGATCACAATAAACTGCGTATTTTTCGTCAGCTTATGTAAATACTTCGCAAATCTCGTCACGTTATTCTCATCAAGCGCCGCCTCGATCTCGTCGAGCAGACAGAACGGGGAAGGTTTTAAATTCTGGATCGCAAACAGCAGCGCGATCGCCGTCAGCGCCTTCTCCCCACCGGAGAGCTGCATCATATTCTGCAGCTTCTTTCCGGGCGGCTGGGCGATGATCCGAATGCCCGCCTCCAGAATATCCTCGTCCTCCATCAGCTCCAACGTCCCTTTTCCGCCGCCGAACAGTTCCTTGAACACCTTGTCAAACTCTCTTCCGATCTCCCGGAACTTCTCCTGGAACTGCTTGCGCATCGCCGCATCCAGCTCCGTGATGATATTCTCCAACGTCTTCTCCGCCTCGATCAGATCATCGTGCTGTCCCTTCAGGAAAGTATATCTCTCCATCACATTTTTATAATCCTCGATCGCGTTGACATTGACGTCCCCCAGCTTTTTGATCTCATCTTTCAGCGCCGCGATATCCCGCTTCATCGCCGCCAGATCCGTCAGTTCCTCCTTCCGCATGGAGGCCGCATCACTCAGCGTGATCTCATACTCGTTCCACATATAGTTGATCTGGGACTCGATGGATTCCTCAAGCCGCTCCTTCTGGGCGTTCAGGCGGTATACTTCCTTGTCCAGCCCCGACATCTGCCCGGAGAGTTCTTCCCGTCTGGCAAAGAACGTTTTCTGTCTCTCGGACAGCTTTTCCTTCTGCTCCGTGTCCTCCTGCAGTTTTTTCTCCGCATCGCTCTGGGCTTTGTGGGACGCCTCGATCGTCAACAGGATCTCCTCGATATTATGCCGCTTGCGCGTTACCTCCTCGGCGCCTGCCGCCATGCTCTCCTCGATCTCCTGTTTTTCCTTCTCGTGGCGCCCGATCTCCGCGTCGATCCTGTCCACATTCTGCTGACCGAACTCCTGCTTCTGGTGCATCTTCTCCACCTCCACATCCCACTCGGCCGTCTTCGCAGCATAGTCGCTCTCCACTGTGCGGAGTTCTTCCAGCTTCTTCTGGAACTGCGCAACTTTCGCATTCTCCTCCTGTTCCAGCTTCTCGGATGCCTCCAGCTCCTTCTGGATCTTAGCCTTTCCCGCCTCGATCTCCCGGAACTTTTCTTCGATCTCCGCCTCCTCCGTCTTCAGATCTCCGAAGCCGTGCACCGTCTCCTCTTTCTTCTCTTTCGCCGCCTCCAGATTCAACCGGATCGTATTCTGCTCGATAAAGGCATTCTGCAGCGTCAGACGCAGCGTCTCCGACTGTACCCGGAGTTTATTTCTTTCCTCGCGGATATCCTGGATCTCCTGTTCCAGCGCCTCCGTCTTATCGAACAGCTCTTTCACTTTCTTTTCCAGCTCTTCCAGCTCCCTGCGCCGGCCCAGCAGATTGCTGTTATTTTTAAACGCGCCTCCCGAAATAGCGCCTCCCGGCACCAGAAGTTCTCCTTCCAGCGTCACCATACGGATCCCGTAGGAATATTTTTTTGCGATCGCCAGCGCATGGTTCACATGATCCACAATAACGATGCGCCCTAACATGGCCTTCGCCACATTCCGGTATTTCTTGTCGATGCGCACCAGTTCATCCGCCATGCCGATGACGCCCGTCTCCTTCAAGACTTCCGGCGTCTTAAACTCCTGTGGATTCCGGATACTGGTCAGCGGAAGGAATGTCGCCCTGCCGTATTTATGCTGTTTCAGGAAAGCGATCATCCGCTTTGCCGTCTCTTCCTCCTCCGTCACAATATTCTGGATATTGCCGCCGAGAGCTGTCTCGATCGCCGTCTCATATTTTTTCTCTACTTTAATGATGTCCGCAACGACGCCGATAATACCTTTTTCGGACTTTTTCTGCTCCATCACCATCTTGACGGAGCCGCCGTAACCCTCATATCTCTCCGTCAGGTTATTCAGAGCGTCCAGCCTGGATTTTTCCTGATGATACTTCTCTTTCGTCTCCTGCAGGACCCTGTTGTCCTCCGTCAGCAACCCCTTGATCTCGCCGAGGCGTTTCTCCGCGGCCGCCTGCTTTTCGTTCAATTCCGTCACTTTCTGATTTGTGTCATCGAACTCTTTTTCCAGTTCCGCCACAAGCTGATCTGCCTCCGCCTCATCGGACTTCACCCGCACAAGCCGGCTGGTCAGCTCCGCCTTTCGGATCTGGGTCTGTTCCAGCATCGTGTCAAAACGCTCCATCCGGGACTTCGTCGTAGCCCTGTCTCCCAGCGCCTGCATGATCGCGTTTTTGGCATTTTCAATCCCGGTATTGAGCTGTTCCATCTGGGACTGCACTTCCTCCAGACGTTCTCTCGCCTCATCCCTCGCCTTTTCCAGCCTGGCCACCTGCTCGTCGATGGAAGCCTTTTCCGTCATAATACCGGATTTATCGGAGGATTTCTCCGCGATATCCGCCTGTACCGCCGCCAGCCTGTTCAACAGATGCTCCTTGTTTCCCTCCACAGAGTGAATCTGCTCCTTTAAAATACCGATCTCGCCCTCCAGTTTTCCCCGGATCGCGGAAGTGTCCGTCAGCTCCTCATGAGCCTTTTTAATCTCCTCGTCAAGCCGCTCCACCTCCTGCTGGATCTCCTCGTACTCGGTCTTTATATGTTCATATCTCTCCGTTGTCTGCCCAAGATCCCTGCTGGCAGTCTTATAGTTCTCCTCCACCTTCACAAGCTGTTCATTGATCTGCCTGTTGTCCAGAAGAAACATATTTACATCCAGAGTCTTCAGTTCCTCTTTTTTCTTCAGATAGATCCTCGCCTTCTCGGACTGTTTTTCCAGAGGACCCGCCTGCTTTTCCAACTCCGCCAGAATATCGGTGACGCGCAGGAGGTTCTGCTGTTCGTTTTCCAGCTTTTTCACCGACGCGGCTTTCCGCCTTTTAAACTTTACGATCCCCGCCGCCTCGTCAAAAAGCTCTCTCCGCTCCTCCGGCTTCCCGCTCAGGATCTTGTCGATCTGTCCCTGACCGATGATGGAATAGCCCTCCTTACCGATACCGGTGTCATAAAACAGCTCATACACATCTTTCAGACGGCACGGACTGTTGTTGATCATATACTCACTCTCGCCGGATCGGTAAAGTCTTCTGGCCACGGTCACTTCCTCGAAGTCGATGGCGAGCTGATGATCCCTGTTGTCCAGCGTGATCGCCACATAGGCGTACCCCAGCGGCTTTCTCATCTCCGTCCCGGAAAAAATGACATCCTGCATGGAAGCGCCCCTGAGCTGTTTCACTTTCTGCTCGCCCAGCACCCAGCGCACCGCATCCGCCACATTGCTCTTTCCGGAACCGTTGGGTCCCACAATACCGGTAATGCCGTTGTGAAATTTAAATGTGATCTTATTGGCAAAGGATTTAAATCCCTGTACTTCTATACTTTTTAAATACATAAATACTCTCCGTCATTCTGTTCCTACTGATCCTGCAGACGCAAAAGCGCCTCATAGGCGGCCTGCTGCTGAGCTGCTTTCTTATTGTGGCCGCTGCCCTTCCCTAGAAACTTTTCTCCCTGGTATACTTCCACGGAAAAGACCTTGTCATGCTCCGGTCCGCTCTCACCCGTCAACACATAGTGGACGTCCCCGCCATCCCTCTGCATCTTTTCCTGCAGGATCGATTTTGCATCATAAAACAGCGCTTTATTCTCCAGATCGGACATCACAAACCGGTGAATAAATTCTTTCGCTTTCTCAAAACCACCGTCCAGATAGATCGCCCCGATCAGCGCCTCCATCACATCGGAAATGATGGAATCCCGCTCCCGGCCGCCGGTCATCTCCTCGCCTTTCCCCAGCCGGATGTAGCGATCCAGCTCCAGATCTCTGGCGCAGGCGGCAAGCGACGGTTCGCATACCATCGCCGCCCTCGTTCTGGTGAGCTGTCCCTCCGGCATCTCCTCATGCTTTCCGTACAGAAATTCACTGGAGATCATCTCCAGAACGGCGTCCCCCAAAAACTCGATCCGCTCATAATCCTTTATTTTATTGATCTTTCTCTCATTTGCATACGAACTATGGGTCAGCGCCTGCATGACCAGTTCCCTGTCCTGAAAGGTATAGTCTATCCGTGCCTCCAGTTTTTCTATGGAGTAATTTTCTTCCCGCATCCTTTTTTCCTTCTATCTACCATACAGAAAGCCCTCTGATAAGGGCTTTCCGGGTTATCCTCGTCTATCTGTGATCAATCTCATCGCTTCCTCCACCGTCCTGATGTTTTCCACGTCCTTTTCATTGATCCTGATCTCAAACTCTTCTTCTATTTTCATAATGATCTGATAAATATCGAGGGAGTCCGCTCCCAGATCCTCCAGAAATGTAGTATCCGGTCTGATCTCCGCCGGATCCACATTCAGTACTTCCGCAATACTTTTACAAACTTTTTCAAATTCCATCTTCTGCCCCCCGTACCTCTCAAAGCGGCGGATACCCGCCCTCTGTAATCAGACCGCCCTGCTATGAGATCTCCGCTTCATCTTTTGCACAGAGTCTTGCGCTGATCTGCTCGTTGATCCTCTGTTCCTTGAAAGTCACACACTGCAGCACCGAATTTTTCACTTCCCCCGACTTCGCGCTGCCGTGAGTCTTTACCACCAGCCCTTTCAGTCCGAGAAGCGGCGCTCCGCCATACTGCTCCAGATCAAACTCTTTCAGAACCTGTTTGAGCGCGGGCTTGATCAAAAGCGCGCCGATCTTTGTGCGCAGAGATCCAAACAGACTCTTCTTCACCTTTTTTAACAGAGAATAGCCGACGCCCTCATACATCTTCAGCACCACGTTGCCCACAAACGCCTCGCAGACGACCACGTCTGCCTCCCCGGCGGGGATATCTCTCGCCTCCACGCTGCCGATAAAATTGATATCCGGGCAATTTTTCAACAGAGGAAAAGTCTCCTTGACCAGCGCGTTTCCCTTTTCCTCCTCCGCACCGATGTTGACAATGCCCACCTTCGGATTTTTGATTCCGCAGACATTCTCCACATAGATCGAACCCATCTTGGCAAACTGCACCAGCATGGAGGGTCTCGCATCCACATTGGCCCCACAGTCTATCAGAAGGGACGCTCCCTTGTCCGTGGGGATCATCGGCGCCAGAGGCGGTCTCTCGATCCCCTTCAGTCTTCCCACAATCAGCTGGCCGCCCACCAACGTCGCTCCGGTGCTGCCCGCAGAGACGAAAGCGTCACAGACACCCTCCTTCACCATCGTCATAGCCTTTACAAGGGAGGAATCCTTTTTCTTGCGGATCGCCATAACCGGCGGTTCGGCCGTCTCGATCACCTCGGAAGCATGGACCACTTCCACCTGCTCCTTCGCGTAAGTATATTTTGCCAGCTCCGCATTCACCGCGTCCTCTTTTCCGACCAGATATACTTTCACCTTTTTGTTTTCATTTACTGCGTCAACAGCGCCTTTTACAATCTCAAGCGGCGCGTTATCACCGCCCATCGCGTCCACCGCGACCTTAATATATTCTGACATATGCTCTCCTTGGTATAATACCTTCCATTATTCGTAATTTTCATCATACTAAAAATATTGGCAAAAAGCAAGAAAAAAGCTGGAAAAGTCATTTCTGAAGTTCCTCAAGCCTCCTCTCCCATTTCATCCGGTATCCGGTCAACCAGAAATCCTCCGCCCGCTCCCGCAAAGAGATATTTTCGTCGGGCAGCTGAGCCACGGCAGTCATAAATGCCTCCCGCAGTTTTTCCAGCACTCCCGCATACATCTTTTCTTTCAGCATCTCATGCGCTTCCAGGAACTCAAAAAATATGTCGGCAAGCTTCGCTCCATCCTGCGCCAAAGCTTCCTCCAAAAACTCCGCAATATCTCCAGCAAGCTTTGCTCTCTCTTTCTCTCCCCGGCCACGGACAAATTCGTCGAGCTCTGACAGTTCCCGCAGGCGGCAGGCGATATACCTCTTCTCTCCCGTCCGACGGTACCGTTCCAGAGCGCAGATATTCTGGGCTTTCCGCGCCGCCCGGGCAGTCGAAAAATCTTTTTTCTCCTCGCCAAAGGCCGCAGACAACAGTTCCAGAAGCTCCCCGGAGAGCGGGGACACATTCCAGGCCACCCGTTCTTCACTCTTCGGATCCTGCTCCTCATATCCCCCGGCATACAGGAAACAATTGCGGCTCAATCGGTACAAATTCTCCAGCTCTTTCTCCGTCAGACTATACCGACAGCGATATACGATACTGCAAAGCTCCAACAGCGGATACCACGCCCGAACAGCGGTCGTCCGTTCATTCGCAAAAAGGCTTCGCTGTTTTTCGGAAATGCCGGCCCTCTCTCCGGCCTTCTCTCTATCCAGCTGAAACTGCCTTGACAGTCTTTCGCTCCTGGCAAGCAGTGTCCGGTAATCCAAACAGCTGTCTTTCACCTGCCGGTAAAGCCCAATCGTCTCCCGCAATATTCTCTCTCCTGGAAGAGATTTTGTCGCCTCCTCAGATGCGATACATACAGCCTGCTTCTCCGGATCCGCCTCCGGCCTTTCCAAAAGCTTTTTCGGCATCCATTTTTTCCTGACCTCCTCCGGCACCATGGCTGTCAAACGGGCAAATGCCGGAATGTTTGCAGGAAGCCAGATCCATTCCGCATAAAAAGCATCCTCCGGTTCTTCGTCAATATAGGAGAGCACCGTGACAAGCCCTCCGTCCCATGATCCCGCAAGTGCCGTCTTCTTATACAGGCAGTAAAGCCGATAATAGACCGCTCTCCTATAATATCCCGTCTCAGGCCTGCTGTTGGATCGATAAATATAGCCGTTCTTCTTCCAGACCGAATAGTTTGCCCGTTCCGTAAGCCAGGCTTTCTCCGATCTGCTGCGGGAAACCCAAAAGGCATAAGCCCGTTCAAAGACCTCCTTCGCCTGCTCGCCCTCTCCTTTTACCGCCAGATAGTCCGCTCTCAAAATGAGACTCTGTCCGTATTCCCAGCTGTTTTTGTCCTTCCCGCAAAACGCTTCAAAAGCCTCCAGATATTCCTCAGCAGGAGCCTGCCTGCCCTGCTCCAGAAAAAGCCTGCTCCGAATGTAATTCAGTTCGGCGCAGGCTTTTCGCGCTTCCTCGCTCTCCAATCCATCCGCCAAATCCGCGTACGCCTTCTCCGTCTTTTCACAGGCGGCCAAAGCTTCCTCATCTCTGCGCAGACAATACAGTGTCCTGGCATATACCAGATGAGCATCCGCCGTCTGTGCGAATACTTTCCCTGTCTTTTCCTGACGTTTCAGAGCCATATCCACACTTTCCCGTGCATAGTACAGGGCCTCCTCCGGCCGGCAAAGATCGCATAAAGCCTTTGCCATAACCAGATCCAGATCACGAAGTTCCCTCTCTTTCCGGTAAAAATCTCCCGTCGTCCGAACCGCCTCATCGATCACCTCTCTCGCACGCCCCGCAAGCCTGAGAGCCTGCCTGTTGTAACCTCTCTTCTCATCGAGACTTGCCTTTTCGCTTAAAAACACCTCATAATTGTGAAAGACCTTCTTCGCATAATCCGTTTTCAGCAGCTCCTCAAAAAGCCGAAAGCCCTCCTCCCAGCATTTCTGTGCCTTATTCCTCAAATTTTCCGGGAACACTTTGCTGCGGTTTTGCACCGCTTCATCCACGGCGTGCGCAAAATAACACTCTGCGTACGCCAGTTCCCTCTTCCAATACGCGCTTGGATACCTGCTGTACGTATCCCTGGTCAGAAGCAGATACTCCTCCAGATAGGGATAGCGGAATCCTTTCTTAAAACAATAAACATAGTTCTCAATGGCGCTCAGGCGCAGTTTCACGTTCTGGAGACAGCCGTTCTTCCGCAACAGTTCTCCGGACAATTCCATCGCTCTTTGCCCGTACGAAAGGCTTTTTTCCGCATCATAATTTTTACCCGCCTGATAAGCTCTGGTGAGCATCGTGCAAAAATCCACCCGCCATCTCTCAAAAGATTCATCTACAGCTTCCTCCTCCAGACAGTCTATTTTTCTAAGACATTCCTCCAGCATCCCTTCCTGAAAAATTCCCCGATACTCCCCACAAAATGAAGCGTAGTCCGCCTTGTTCTGGAAATCCTGTCTGAGAACTTCTCTCCGCTCTTCCATGTTTTCCAACTCAAGAAAAGGTTCCAGCATCATCAACGCTTTGGTAAATTCCTCCTCGGCTTCCTCCCACGCCTCTCCCATGCTGCTATTCAGACACCATATGGCCCGCATCACATAAATATCGGAAAGTTTTCGGCTTTTCTCCGGCTCCGGCATATCCTCGCAGCATTTCTCGGCCCGCTGCAACAGTCGGAAACCTTCTTCCGCCTGATCTCCCCGCCTGTGAAAATAGATCGCAAGTGAGACGGCACACCGGTATTTTACCGCGGCGGAAAGAGTATCCCTATGCATCATCTCACTCCAGATGGAAAATAAAAATTCACCGAATTCCGGAGGGTAATTGTCGGTATTGAAAGAAAGCCAGAATTCATCCAGCGTGTCGCTCTGCATCTTCTCGTTCAGATCCATGAAATAGGCCCGGTTTGACCTGTCGTTCACCACCAGATTTCCAATATAATCCCTCACTTCAAATTTAGTCTTCCACTTATCGGACTGCTCGATCACCAGCAGCCCGGCCGGATGCCTTTGTTCCAGAATATAGTAAAATCCTTCCCTCTCCAGAAATTCCGGATGACACAGACTATAGTCGATCAACAGCTTCCAGACCGCCCTCCTGTCCTCCTCCGACATACCGCACAGCACGGCCTTCTGAAACAGGCGGTGGGCAAAGGTCCATTTCCCGTCCTCCCGGCACACGAAGACATCATAGAGGTAGGACACAAGCTGTTGAAATTCCACCTGCAAAAAACGCATACCACCGACTGTCAAAATTCCTTCCAGCTCCTGCTCGGACAGGCCGTATCTGGACAGGACCAAAAGGTTGAGGATCTCCTGAAACCTGCCCAGCCCGAAACGCAGTCCTGTCGTTCTCAGCAGGTATTCCACCATGGGTTCCACCTGATCCGGCATCTCAAGAAGCAGTTTCTCCATATACCGATGAAGCCCCTCCATACCGGGAGAAAGCTTCTCCGCTGCTTCGAATTCTTTCTGATCCATCATGAAGTACCGCTGGAGCAACATCGACAGATACAGAGGATTTCCCGCCCCGGACTCCCGCACAGTCATCTCCATGATCATATGATCCAGCTTTTTGCCTCTCTTTAGGGCTGTCGCGCAGACCATATTCCTTCTCTCCACCATGGTAAATTTTTCAATCTGACAGGTAAAAAAAGGCCAGACATAAGTCTTTACCGACTCTTCCACCGGATAATCCGAAAGAGCCGACAACACATAATATAAATTCGGGCAAAAGTCGAGAATATCCAGACGTTTGTCCTTCTCCTTTTCAAAAAGTTGATCGAGGGCGTCGATAAAACAGTAAATCTTTTTGCCCTCCGCCTGCTCCCCCAGAAAGCGCAGCCGCTCGTCTCTGTTATCCGTCTCCTCATGCGGCAGTCCGCAGATCTCCTCCAGTCGGTATATGACATACCCCTTTAATACATCCGGGCTCTGGCAGCCGGAATTTCCGGAAAAATAGAGAATCGTCTCCCGCCCAAGCTTCCTGAGGACATTCTCCACCGAAGCCATCAGCGCACTCTTTCCGCTTCCGGCCTCCCCTTTTACGATCACCCGTTTCAGATAGGTCTCCGAAATATCTGGTATGCTTTCTTTCATGTGATCATACAGCCAGATCTGATCCAACGCCATAAGTTCCTCGCGATACCTGACTACATAGGAGGAAAGATACTGTTTTTTCATCCGCTCCATCTGGAGAAACAGCCGCTCCTTCGGATTTTTGATCTCCCGCCCGGCGAAATCTCTTTTTACCATCTGCACAAGCAGCTCATAAATTGCTTCCCCAAAAGCTTCCAACCCACAGACTTTACACTCCCCGGCATCCCAGCCGGCTTCATAGTCGAGGATAACCGCATCCGCTTTCGCCCGGATCTGCTCTTTTAACGCGTTCAGCCGCTCCCGGTGCATGGTACTCTCCGCATCATAGACAGGCCGGTGCTCCGCATCGATCTCCCGGATAAGCTTGGGATCCCGAAAACAAAACACACATTTTTTCAGCGTCTCCTCCTCACTCAAAGCGCCGTACCTGATCTCCAGATTCGTAATGCTCATCTGTTCTTCATACCAGGCGGTGACGCGCTCGTCGCGAAGGGATTCCACCAGTTGCTGTTCCGGGATCCATCCGTAACGCTCTCCGAGAAGTACAATAATATACGGCCGGCACCTGTCAATAGCATCAATGCATACCCGCAGTACCAGATGACCGCTCTCCTCCTCCGACATCTCCACGGTGTCTACTCCCCAGCGCAGATCCAGTTCCTGAATGTCTTCGCCATATTCTCCGATTGCCCTGCGCAGTCTGGGAAATATCCGTTCGTGGAGCATGTCTCTCTCTGCCTGCATATCTTTAAAAGTACTGGATATAAAAACCGACTTCATCCCTGTCTCCCCCCTTATCTTTATCATATCATATAAAAAAAGTATATACAAATAACTTGGAATTTTCTAAAAATCTGCTATAGTAGTGAACAGAATAAAATAAATGACTCAAACTTCGCACATAGATTTTAGCTATGCACCTTGAAAATTCAATATCTGGC
>CANRWP010000071.1 GCA_947643595.1 uncultured bacterium
TGGGGGAGAGCCTTCAGAAGCTGGGCTTTCTGCCGGAGGCGCAGAACGATATGATCTTTTCCATTATCTGTGAGGAGTTGGGACTTTTCGGTGCTATTGCGGTGATCCTGCTGTTTCTGCTTCTGATCTGGAGATGTATGATCATCGCCAGCAATGCGCCGGATCTGTTTGGGGCGCTGTTAGTAGTGGGCGTTATGGGACATCTGGCGATACAGGTCATCCTGAATATCGCGGTGTGTACCAGTGTGATCCCCAATACCGGTATCTCCCTGCCGTTTATCAGCTACGGGGGGTCTTCGGTCATGTTTCTGTTGATCGAGATCGGCATTGTGCTGAATGTGGGCAGAAGCATCAGGTTAAAAGAACTATGAGTATTAAGAAGGAAGGGAAGAAGAAAAAAACGGTATACCAAAGCCGTCATCTGGGGGTTAAAGTCACCGTCATTGCAACGGCGGTTTTACTCATCGCATGTCTGGGAGCGTGGTATTATATTGAGACAACTTATACGGTAAATACAGTGTATGTGGAGGGGAACGCCCACTATACGAATGAGGAGATCACCGATCGGATTATGACAGGGCGTCTGGGCCGTAATTCCATTTATCTGAACTTTAAATATCGGGACAAAAAGATCGAGGATATCCCCTTTGTCTCCGCGGTGGAGGTGGAGATCGTGACGCCGGATACGGTGCGGATCAGGGTGTACGAGAAATCTTTTGCCGGTTATGTATCCTATCTGGGGCGGTACATGTATTTTGACAGAGACGGTACCATCGTGGAGAGTTCCGAGATGAAGACGGCGGGGGTACCGGAGGTGACCGGTCTGAAATTTGACCATGTGGTGATGTATGAGAAACTTCCGGTGGAGAACGATAAGATTTTCGCGAGGATCCTGGATATCACCCAGTCGTTGGACAAGTATGAATTGCAGGCGGACAGGCTGTTTTTTGACAAGGAATATAAAGTGACGCTCTACTTCGGCGAGATACGGGTGCAGATCGGCGATAACAGCAGTATCGATGAAAAATTTTCCAGGCTGAGAAGCATATTGCCGGAACTGGCGGGAGAAAAGGGCGTGCTGCAGATGGAAAATTTTACGGCGGAATCGAAAATTATACCCTTTCATAAAGATAAAAGTTGAGATATCACAAAAAAGTGGTTGATAAATTGGGGATTACATTATATGATAAGTTAGATAAAGGTTAATTACAGAATGGGAGGAAGTATCTGTGTTAGAGATTAGGACAAGCGATGCGGAATCTGCTGCAAAGATCATTGTGGTCGGCGTCGGCGGTGCAGGCAATAATGCTGTAAATAGAATGATAGAAGAAAACATTACCGGTGTGGATTTCATCGGTGTGAATACAGATAAACAGGCTTTGCAGTTGTGCAAAGCGCCGAAACTGATCCAGATCGGCGAAAAGCTGACGAAAGGTCTGGGAGCCGGGGCAAGACCGGAGATCGGCGAGAAGGCGGCGCAGGAGAGCGCGGAGGAGATCAGCGCGGCGATCAAGGGCGCGGATATGGTATTTGTCACCTGCGGCATGGGCGGCGGCACCGGCACAGGAGCGGCTCCCGTCGTGGCGAAGCTCGCTAAGGACATGGGTATTTTGACGGTCGGCGTCGTGACGAAGCCTTTCCGGTTTGAGGCGAAGGTCCGCATGACCAACGCGCTGCAGGGAATCGAGAAGATCAAGGAGGATGTGGATACCCTGATCGTGATTCCGAATGATAAATTGTTGGAGATCGTGGATAAGCGCACGACGATGCCGGATGCGCTGAAGAAGGCGGATGAGGTGTTGCAGCAGTCCGTGAAGGGCATCACGGATCTGATCAATGTGCCGTCGGTCATCAATCTGGACTTTGCGGATGTGCAGACAGTTATGAAGGGCAAGGGAATCGCCCATATCGGCATCGGCGAGGGGAAGGGAGACGACAAGGCGAAAGAGGCGGTGAAGATGTCCGTGGAATCCCCGCTCTTGGAGACGACCATCACGGGAGCCTCCGATGTCATTATCAACGTATCGGGCGATATCACATTGATCGATGCGAACGAGGCGGTCAGCTTTGTGCAGGAACTGGTGGGTGATGAAGTCAACATTATCTTTGGCGCGATGTATGACGCATCCCAGGCTGACTACTGCAAGATCACAGTCATCGCCACAGGTCTGGAGGATGTGCCTCAAAACAGGTTAAACAGCTTCTCGTATAAGCCCGGCAATATCATCACCCCCACTTCTCTGCAGAACAAGGGACTCCAGAGTGGAGCGGGTATTCCGACCGTGCCGAAGACCACGCCGGTGACGCCCACAGTGAAGCCGGTGAACAGACCGGTTCCCGGAGTGAAACCGACGGATATCAAAAGTTCCGTGAAAGAGCAGACACTGAATATCCCTATCTTTTTACAGAAAAAATAGAACCTGATTTTCCAGGAACCCTGCGTAAGAGCAGGGTTCTTTTTGTGTGCCGGATTTTAGAACCATATTTTTTTATAAAGCAGCGCACATAACGACAAAATCTTTGACGGCGAGAGAGTATACTTGTATCTACCGGAAGGAAAACGGTCTTTGACAGATAGGGGCGTCGTCGGTGCACTATATCATTTATATTGACAAAGTATGGCTGATGGATTTTGTCACAGGTACATATTTGCTGTTTCTGGTAAAACAGACTTACGGGCTGCAGTGCAGTCCGGTGAGGATGATCCTCAGTTCGGCGGTGAGCGCGTCGGTGTTTGTGCTTCTTCTTTTACTGCCCGGCATGGGGATGGTTTTCAAGGTGCTGTTTCAGGCGGTGTTTGTAAATCTGTTTTTGTTGAAGGCTGCTTTTTCTTTTCGGACGAAAGAGATGGTTGTAAAATCTTATATCTGTATGAGCAGTTACGCTCTTTTTATGGGAGGACTTGTCTGTTGTCTGACGGTCTATCTGCCGGGGGGCCTGAGGGGGATGACATGCGGAAAGGTGATCGCGCTCAGCACGGCGGCCACGGGTTTGGCATCCTGGTATCTGCATATCCGGAACAGAGGCAGGGATCGCAGGAAACTCTATACGGTAAAACTGGATTTTTACGGGGAGACGCTTCATTGCAGGGGATTTGCGGATTCCGGAAACAGTCTGTACGAGCCCTACGGCAGGCGGCCGGTGTCGATTCTGGAAAGGCGGGCGGCGGAGAAACTTGTGGAAAGAGTACCGCAGGAAAAGCGATATCTGGTTCCATTTCACAGCATCGGGAAAAAGAGCGGGCTGCTGGAGGCGGTGGAACTGCCCGAAATGGAAGTGGAGGAACAGGGACAGAGAAAAGTTTTCCGGAAAGTGGTGGTGGCGTTCTCCGATGAGGAGCTGAGCCATAAGGGGAATTATCAGGTGATTTTACATCCGGATTTTGTACTGGACTATAATTAGGAGGAAGAAAGATGGTTTTTAAAATGGCAATACCGGGGATGTTTCAATTCAAAATGGTGCGCAGCAGGCAGTTTGATTTCTGGGAGAGAGAGGGCGATATTCATTACATAGGGGGTGCGGATATCCTGCCGCCTCCGCTGGAGAGCGCCCAGGAGAATGAGATGATTCGCGGACTCGAAAGCGCGGACGCAAAGGAGGCCAGAGCCACGTTGATCGAACACAATCTGCGTCTGGTGGTTTATATTGCGAAAAAGTTCGACAACACAGGTGTGGGGGTGGAGGATCTGATATCCATCGGGACGATCGGGCTGATCAAATCGATCAATACCTTCAAGCCGGACAAAAATATCAAGCTGGCGACCTACGCATCCCGCTGTATTGAGAACGAGATTTTGATGTATCTGCGCAGAAACAGCAAGACGAGGCTGGAAGTGTCCATCGACGAACCGCTCAATGTGGATTGGGACGGAAACGAATTGTTGCTCTCGGATATTCTGGGGACGGAGGAGGATGTGATCTACCGCGGGATCGAGTCCGAGGTGGAGCACAAGCTTCTCAAGGACGCGATCAGCCGCCTCTCGGAGAGGGAAAAAACCATCATCAACCTGCGGTTTGGCCTGGACGCCAGCATTGGCCGGGAAATGACTCAGAAGGAGGTGGCTGAACTCCTTGGCATTTCGCAGTCCTATATTTCCAGGCTGGAAAAAAAGATCATGAAGCAGCTCAAAAAGGAGATCAGCAGGGAGACCTGATTTTATGCCGCCAGATAACTGCGCATAATGCGCAGAGCATTTTTCTCCAGACGGGAAACCTGAGCCTGGGAAATACCGATGATCTCGGAAACTTCCATCTGTGTTTTTCCCTCGTAGAAACGCAGATGGATAATCTCCTGTTCTCTGTCGCTCAGATGCCTTATGGCTTCATTCAGGGAGAGGGTTTCGATCCATTTTTCCTCTCTGCTTTTCTTGTCGCTGACCTGATCCATAATATAGAGGGTGTCTCCACCGTCCGTGTAGATGGGTTCGTAGAGGCTCATAGGGCTCTGGATGGCGTCCAGCGCATAGAGAATGTCCTCCTTGGAGATGCCGATCTCCTGGGCGATCTCTTCCATGGTGGGTTCCTTCAGATTGCTTCTCGTCATATGCTCTCTGGCGTAGATCGCCTTGTATGCCGTATCCTTTAAGGAGCGGGACACGCGGATGGAGCCGCCGTCGCGCAGAAAACGTCTGATCTCTCCGAGGATCATGGGTACGGCGTAGGTGGAAAATTTTACCTGCAGGGCAGGATTAAAGTTGTTGATCGCCTTGATCAGTCCGACGCATCCGATCTGAAACAGATCATCCACATTTTCATTGCTGGAAGAGAAGCGTTTGATGACGCTGAGTACAAGCCGCAGATTTCCACGGATATACTGGTCTCTGGCTGCCATGTCGCCGGCTTCTATTTTCGCCCAGAGGGCCTCCTTTTCCTCTTCCTTCAAAAGGGGTAAATCCGCTGTGTTGACCCCGCATATTTCAACTTTTCCCTGCATGGTATCTTTCCTCCGCGTTAAAGTTCACGTAATTTCTTTCTCTTTTTAGACTGTACGGATTGCATGAATTTATTCATAAAAAAGTTTCGTTTTCCGGAAGAAAAGCGGAACGAAAAAAGGAACGGATGCATATAATACAGGAAAGCTTTTTCCGGGGAGGAAGCGAAATGCTTTATTCGGATTTTAAATCGAAAGAAGTGATCAACATCAAAGACTGTAAAAGGCTGGGGAAGGTGACGGACTTTGAGTTTGATGAATGCAGCGGACAGATCTGCAAGATCATAGTGGCGTGCGGCTGTTCTGTCTTTGACTGGTTTAAATGTGAGTCGGACTACACGATTCCGTACAGGGACATTAAGCAGGTTGGACCGGATATTATACTGGTGGAGATAAAGGAACACTGCAGGAGATAAGGCAAAATGATGAAAAAATGGTAGGAATATTCTGGGATTTGTGGTAGAATAGCGAAAGATGTACATCAGGAGGAAACCTATGAAAAAATTTGTGATAATGCTAATGCTGTGTCTGTTCCTGACGGGCTGCGGAAACGGCGCGCAGGAGGAAAAGGCAGATGCCGCGGCGCAGGATAACGAAGTGAAGCGGGAGGAGACGGTGGAGGAAACCGGGAAGGAAGAGGCGGACGGAAAAACGGAAGATACGGAAGAGGAAGAGAAGGAGAACGGGAAAGAGAAGAAGGAAACGGAAGCGGAGGAGAAGGAAGAATCCGAAAAAGAGACAGACCCGATGAAAGAGGAGAGGGAGGACTGGGAGACGCTCGCCACGGAGTCCTACGAGTACGATGACGGCAGCGCCATGACGCTTTTATTCTCCCTGGACAGAAACGGTGGAACCCATTTTACGATCGGGCTGGAGATGGAAGAAAAATGGAAGGCGGCGTATGTCTATGCGGCGTTGGAGGAAACCATTCAGATGGAGGCCATGCAGGGGCTGAATTCCCAGATCGTGATGACTTGCGGGAGCGATATGATAACATCCTATGGATTTTCCTATGATCTTTCCAATTCGGACGAACAGCTGGTGGACAGCGCAGAGTGGCTGGCGGAAGGCCTGGACGACGAAGAGCTTAACTCCGAGGAGGCCGATGCGCTGGTGGGAGAGATCATGGCGGATCTGATCGATTTCATGTCGAATATATAGCGGGCGTCGCCCGGGCATACTTGACAGAAGGGGGCGCATAATTTATACTGCTAAGAAAAAGAAAGCGGGGGAAAATAGATGAAATGTCCGTTTTGCGGTCATGACAATACGAGGGTGATCGATTCCCGTCCGGCGGAGGAAAATAATTCGATCCGCAGGCGGCGTGTATGTGATGAATGCGACAAGCGCTTTACCACATACGAGAAGGTGGAGACGATCCCTTTGATCATTATTAAAAAAGACAACAACAGAGAAACATATGACCGTTCCAAGATCGAGGCCGGCGTGCTGCGGGCCTGCCATAAGAGACCGATCAGCGCAGGACAGATCGAAAAGCTGGTGGACGACGTGGAGACGGAAGTTTTCAAGATGGAAGAGAAGGAAATTTCCAGCGGCGTGGTCGGCGAGTATGTAATGGAGAAGTTAAAAGGCCTGGATATGGTGGCCTATGTCCGTTTTGCCTCCGTTTACCGGGAGTTTAAGGATATCAATACTTTTATGGACGAACTGAAAAAGGTACTGGATAAGTAAAGGGACCCAGGATGGAAGAAGAGAAGAAACAAAAGCTTGAAAAGGCGAAAAGACGGATGGAGCGTCTCAATAAGTGGCGGCTGTGTTTTATGTTTACCGCGATCATACTGCTGGTATTTATTTTCTGGGGCGGTAAGGCCTGGGGTGAGGCACAGTGGTTTATCAATCTCAGGCAGAAACTCTATAATTTTTTGTGGTATGATATCGTGCTGCTCATGATCATGTCTTTTGCGAAGCTGTTCTCGGCGATGCGGTATAACAATGCCGTGCGGAAACTGTAACAATATTTTTAGGAAGGGATAAGAGCACTCCTGTTTTGTAGGAGTGCTTTTTCAGGATTTGAGGTGAGGATATGCTTTCTGTATTTTATCCGGATGAATATCTGGACTCCGCCTATGAGATTAATTTTGAATCTTTCTATGAAAGAGGGATGCGGGGTGTGATCTTCGATATCGACAATACTCTCGTGCCCCATGACGCGCCGGCGGACGGGCGGGCGAAGGAACTGTTTGAACGCCTGCACAAACTGGGCTTCTCCACCATGCTTCTCTCCAACAACAAAGAGCCGCGGGTGAAATCTTTTGCGGAGGAAGTGCGGACGGCCTTTCTTTATAAAGCCGGAAAACCGAAGAGAGGCGGGTATCGGCTGGCCATGGAGCGCATGGGGACGGCGGAGGGATCGACCCTGTTTGTGGGGGATCAGCTCTTCACCGACGTCTGGGGAGCAAAACGCAGCGGGATCTACTCCATTCTGGTAAGGCCGATCCATCCGAAGGAGGAGATCCAGATCGTTTTAAAAAGGTATCTGGAACGGATCGTGCTGCATTTTTACGAGAGGGAGAGAAAAAGAGGATGAGGGAGATCAATACAAAAACAAAGGTGTGCGGCCTGATCGGCTATCCGGTGGGGCATTCGGTATCTCCGGTCATTCACAACAGTCTGGCTGAAATTTACGGGCAGAACCTCGTGTATGTGCCGCTGCAGGTGGAGCCCGGGAAGCTGAGAGAGGCGCTGGAGGGCGCGGAGGCTTTCGGCTTTCTGGGGATGAATGTGACGGTGCCCTACAAGAGCGAAGTGATTCCCTATCTGAAGGAGATAGAACCGCTGGCGGAGCAGATCGGGGCGGTCAACACGCTGGTGCGCACGGAGGGCGGTTACAGAGGCTGCAATACGGACATGCCAGGACTTTTCCGCGCCATGTGTGCGGACGGCGTGAAAATAGAGGAGGAGGAAGTCATACTGCTCGGAGCGGGCGGCGTGGCGAGAGCGATCGCCTTTCTTCTGCTGAAGGAGAAGGCGGGGAAGGTCTATATATTGAACCGCAGCAAAGAGCGGGCTATTTCTCTGACCGATGAAGTCAATAAGGCGGCGGGGAGGACTTTTGCGGAGGCCTATGCCCTGGAGGAGTACCGGAAACTGGACAATAGCAGGAAATATCTTGTGATACAGGCGACGAACGTGGGGATGTATCCCCACACGGAGCGGGCGGTCATAGAGGAGGAGGATTTTTATAAGCTGGCGGGGACGGGATATGACGTGATTTTTAATCCGCTGGAAACCCGCTTTATGCAGCTGGTGCGGCGGGCGCACGGAAAGGCTTACCACGGGCTGCGGATGCTGCTTTACCAGGGGATAATAGCCTATGAACTGTGGAACGATGTCCAGGTCTCGGAGGAAGCGGCGGAGGAAATCTACCGGAAAATGGAAAAGGCGCTGGGGGTGTAGAGAATTGCGAAAGCGGAAGGACAATGTGATTTTGATCGGTTTTATGGGGAGCGGGAAGACCACCACCGGGATTGGACTCTCCTACAAACTGCAGTGTACGCTGGAGGACACAGATAAAATGATCGAACGCCGGGAGGGCAGAACCATCTCGGAAATTTTTGCCGCGGAGGGGGAAGGCTATTTCCGAAAAAAGGAGACGGAACTTCTGCGGGAATTGAGGGAGGGGGATACGAGACAGATTTTTTCCGTGGGCGGAGGGACCCCTCTTCTCGAAGAAAACAGAGAACTTCTCCGGGAACTGGGAAGGGTAGTGTATTTAGAGGTTTCCCCGGAGACGGTCTACGGGAGACTGAAGGGGGACAGCACCAGGCCGCTTTTGCAGGGGGATGACCCCATGGGAAGGATCCAAAAGCTCATGGGAGAACGGGAAAAGCTCTACCGGGCGGCGGCGGATATCGTCATCCCGGCGGATGGGAAGAGAACGGCGCAGGTGGTGGAAGAAATTGCGGAAAAACTGGGACGAGGAGAAACAAAGATGAAAATTTTAATTATTAACGGACCGAATCTGAACTTTTTGGGCATCAGGGAAAAGGAGATCTACGGGACAAAAAACTATGATGATCTGCTGCAGATGATCGCGGAAAAGGGGGAGAAGGAAAACTGCCGGATCGAGGTGTTTCAGAGCAATCACGAGGGCGCGCTGATCGACCGGATCCAGGATGCCTATTTTGACGGGACCGAAGGGATCGTCATCAACCCCGGCGCCTATACGCATTACAGCTACGCGATCCATGACGCGCTCGCCTCTGTTAACACAATTAAGAAGGTGGAGGTGCATATCTCGGATATTACGAGCAGGGAGGAGTTCCGGAAAGTTTCCGTGACAGCGCCCGCCTGCGACAGGCAGATCTACGGAGAAGGGCTGGAGGGATATCTGAGCGCCATTGATTTTTTGCTGAATTTGGAAAAAAAATAACTTTCCTTGAAAAAACAGTTGAAAAAGATGGATTTTTAGGATAAACTGAAAAAGGATTATTAGAGAGACTTCAGGAGGATTATTTATGATATCTGCAGGTGACTTCAGAAATGGTATAACAATAGAGCTGGAGGGGAACGTATTTCAGATCATCGAGTTCCAGCACGTGAAACCCGGAAAAGGGGCGGCTTTTGTTAGAACAAAACTGAAAAACATCAAGAGCGGCGGCGTAGTGGAAAAAACTTTCCGTCCTACGGAGAAATGCCCTCAGGCACGTATTGACAGAAGAGAGATGCAATATTTATACGCGGACGGCGATCTGTATAATTTTATGGATACGGAGAACTACGAACAGATAGCTCTGAGCGCGGCTGACATTAAAGATTCCATGAAATTTGTGAAGGAGAATGAGATGGTGAAGATGCTCTCCCACAACGGAAGCATATTTGCCGTAGAGCCGCCCCTGTTTGTTGAACTTGTGATTACGGAGACAGAGCCCGGTTTTAAAGGCGATACGGCGACCGGTGCAACAAAGCCTGCGACGGTGGAGACCGGTGCAACCGTATACGTTCCGCTGTTTGTAAATCAGGGAGACGCGATCAAAATTGACACGCGTACGGGCGAATATCTGAGCCGTGTGTAGGCAGCATCTTACAATTCTGTTATATTTTGAGTCTATGGGACAGTAGAGAAATTTTCTATTGTCCTTTTCTTTTTTTATATTCTATTCATAAATTTCCCAAAAACGAAAACCATAAAGAAAAGAAAGTGAGGTTGCTATGAATTATTCTCAATTTATTATAAAGATGAAAGAAAACCTTCAGGAAAAACTGGGAATGCAGGTGAAAGTGGAGACGATCGACGTGCCGAAAAATAACGGCATTGTGCTGCAGGGAATCACGATACGCAGACCCGGAGAGAGGATCGTGCCGACTATTTATCTGGAGAGTTTTTATGCGGATTATCTGGAAGGACGGGATCTGGAGGATATCCTGGAAGACTTTATCGAGATCTATGAGGAACAGGAGACGGAGTGCTTTCCGGATTTTGACTTTTATCAGGATTATGAAAAAGTGAAGAAAAAACTGGCGGTCAAGCTGATCAACAAAAAGAAGAATAAAAAGATGCTGGAGGAAATGCCCTACATGGATTATCTGGACATGGCGATCGTCTTTTACTGCTTTGTGGAGCGGGGAGTGCCCGGGACGGCGGCCATTCTGGTCAAAAATGCGCATATGGAAAAATGGGGTGTTTCGCTGGAAAAACTGTATGAGGATGCTCTGTGCAATGCGGAGAGTATCCTTCCCGGCCGCATCCGGACGATGGAGGAACTGCTCTCGAAACTTTTGCTTGAGGAGGATGTTCCGGAATGGGAATGGCCGGGAAAGGAGCAGGGGGATTTCCCGAAACTGGAAGGATTTGCGGAGGAAAATGCGGAACCGAGGGGAGCCCCGCTTCTCGTTCTCACAAACGAGAAAAGATATCTGGGAGCGTCGTGCATTTTGTACAGGGGACTTTTGGAGAAATTCGCAAAAAGCCTCGGAAGGAATTTTTATATATTGCCCAGCTCCGTCCATGAGGTGATTCTGCTGCCGGAGAACAGGATAAAGAATGCGGAGAATCTGCTCCAGGTGGTCATGGATGTGAATCGGATGCAGCTTGCGCCCGAGGAAGTGCTCTCGGATACTGTATATTACTACGACAGGGAGACCGGAAAGATCAGCATCTATGACAAAAAGCAACAGAACTAAAAAAATAAAAATGGAAATTTTTTATTGCTAAAAAGTCTGGACAGATAGACAAGGATATGGTATGATAGCAAACGTGATGTAATAATTTTGTAATATTTGTCAACATACCATTCCGGGCACCTGTAGTCTAACGGATAGAACGAAGGCCTCCGACGCCTTTAATGCAGGTTCGATTCCTGTCGGGTGCATTTGAATCAGCAAACCGCCAAACAAGAGGTAAGTTTACTTGCCTCTTGTTTGAGCATACAGCGAAAACAGGAGAATTTTATATGCCAAATGCAAAAGAGTTTTTGGAGAGACTGAAAGATCTGGTCATAGAGAACAGAAAGGTCGTGCTGCCGGTGGTGCTGGTGGCGGCGATCCTGATCACGCTGGGAATCGGCGTGTCAGCAAACCGGAGGAAACAGCAGCAGGAGGAGGTGCAGGCGAATGCCCGGCCTGAGCAGGCAGAAGCGGGCGGGGAAGGACTGGCCGTGCCGGATGTCCCCCTGGAGGAGAACGCCTATCCGGAGATAAACGAACTGGTTATGAAATATTATAAGGCGCTGGAAGAGGTGAATACGGATGCGCTCACGGAGATCGTAAGTCCGCTTACGGATACGGTGCTGATCCGTTTCACCGAGTGGGCGAAGCATACCCAGTCCTGTCCGGCGGTCAATATTTACACGAAGCCGGGACCCAGGAAGGATTCCTACATCGCTTATGTCTATGCGCAGGTTCAGATCGCCGGTTACGATGAGACCGTGCCGGGGCTGACCAGTTTCTTCATCTGTAAGAACGAAGCGGGTAACTATTATATCAATATGGAAGAGGAGATCGATAAGGAGGAAGCGGACTATATTACGGCGATCAATCTGCAGGATGACGTGGTAGATCTGAACAATAAGGTTACGGCGGAGTTTAACGAGCTTGTGCAGACGGGCTCCGACGCGGCTCAGGCCTTTATCAAGGTGGAGGAGTCTATCACGAAGGGGATACAGGAGGCTTTGCTTGCCAGACAGGAGGCGGAGCAGCCGGAAGAAGTTGTCGAGCCGGAGGAAGCTGTCGAGCCGGGGGAGCCCCAGGTGACGTCCGTCGCCAAAAAGGCGAAAGCCATCGATGTGGTGAATATGAGAAGTTCCGACAGCGAGATAGCGGATAAGCTCGGGAAGGCACAGATCGGCGACACTTTTGATGTGCTGGAGGAGAAGGCCAACGGCTGGACGAAACTGTCGGATGGGACAAAAGAATTTTTTATCAAGTCGGAGTACCTGGAGGTCATCAGTGAAGAGACGCCGCCGCAGGAGCAGGAGACGCAGCAGCCCCAGGAGCAGGAGACGCAGCAGCCCCAGGAGGAGCAGCAGACGGCAACGGCAAATCCTTCCCTCGGCAGCAATGGCTATGTGACGGCAAAGACGACGGTGAATATCAGAAAGAGCGCCAGTGAGACCTCCGAGAGGCTGGGAACGATCTATATGGGAGAAAAGCTGGACCTTGTGATGAACCAGGCGGACGGATGGTGTAAGGTAAAATATCAGGGACAGACCGCCTATGTGAAGAGCGAGTTTGTGGAATAATGAAATGTACGAAAGAGTATCGCGCGGAAAAGTGCGGTACTTTTTTTGATGAGAAAAAACTGCATAAAAACAGAGAGGCAGTCCATACTGTATAGTGGATCATCAGTGTATGCGGAAAGGAAGGCTGTTATGAAAAAGGAGGATATCAAACTGTATCATCATATACAGAGAAACGCGCAGCTTGCGATGAATGCGCTGGATGCGGTGACGGAGAGAGTCTACGATAAGGATCTTTCGGTAGAGATGTCCAGAGAGTTTATCACCTTCGCGGACATTCACAACAGGGCGTTAAAAGAACTCACGAAAGGAAAAGAGGAAGGGTACCGAAATTCCCAGGTGCAGGAAGTGCTGCAGCGCAGCGGTCTGCAGATGAGTACGCTGCTCGATTCCAGCACAAGCCATGTGGCGGATATCCTGTTTCAGGAGAACAGCAGGGGTGTGACGGATATCTGGAGAAGTATGAAAAATTACGAGGGCGCCGGAAAGGAATGCATGGAGCTGGCGGAAGAGCTGGCAGGGTTCGAGGAAAAGAATATGGAACGGCTGAAGAAATATTTATGAAATGAACTTTTTAGAGGGTTCCTGCATCTTCTTTACAGACGGTTTTTGGGGGAGGACCGGGAAGGAGGACAGGATGAGCAGAAGAAGACGGAAGAAGAAAAAAGGTGCGGGGACAATATTTTTTTTGATGTTGTTGATCGCGGCGGGCAGCGTGGTGCTCTTTGGACTGACAAACGAGGCTTTTGCGGATAAGCTGAAAAGCGTGACCACCGACAGGGTCAAGGAGAAGGTGCAGGAGGAGATGTTGGAACAGGTACTGCAGCAGGCGCTGGAGAGCGCCGGAGATCCGGAGGCGGCCGAAAAGGCAAAGGAGATCATGGACAGCTTTGACGAGGAAGATAAAAAACAGGCAAAAGAGATGATCGAAAAATACGTGAATGAGGAAACCATATCGGATGTGGTGGATATGATAGACGACGGACTGAACGTGGAGAGCGTCTCGGAGATGAAAGAGTACCTGAAGGAGAGCATAACGGAGGAAGACAAAGAAAAACTGGAGGAACTCTACCGGAAGTATGGGGAGGGCTTTTAGGACTCCTCCCTGAATTTGTGTAAAACATACAAAAATCCTGTGAAAATTTGTATATTTCTACGAAAAAAAACTCTTGTGCTATCAGAGGGAACGTAATATAATGATTTTTAGACAAAGGCGTCTGAGAGGCAGAAGACGTGAATCTTCTGCTTTTGTTTTGCCTTTGTTTTTTTAGTTTATTCATTGAAGGAGGAAATGAGAAAATGTCATACGTTGACGAGGTCTATGCAAAAGTAGTAGAGAAAAATCCCGCACAGCCGGAATTTCATCAGGCAGTAAAAGAGGTACTCGAATCTCTGAGAGTCGTGATCGAAGCAAATGAGGAGGAATACCGGAAAGAAGCCCTGCTCGAGAGACTCACAACACCGGAGAGAATAATTATGTTCCGTGTTCCCTGGGTGGATGACAAGGGGCAGGTACAGGTAAACAACGGTTTTCGTGTACAGTTTAACAGTGCGATCGGCCCCTACAAAGGAGGTCTTCGCTTCCATCCGTCCGTAAACCTGGGCATCATCAAATTCCTGGGTTTTGAGCAGATT
>CANRWP010000072.1 GCA_947643595.1 uncultured bacterium
CCCCAAAATACAGCATTTACGCCATATTGTAATGAACACTGATTCATGATATAATTTCAAAAGATTATACTGCATCAGACACAGCGGTATGGACTGGAGAAGGAGAAAAAATTATGGCAAGTATTCGTTTGACAAAAGTAATTGAGAAGATGAAGCTGGAAAATCTGACACCGGAGCTGGATATCAAAAATGTAAAGATCACACAGCCGGACATAAACAGACCGGCGCTGCAGCTGACCGGCTATCTGGAGCACTTTGCGACGACCAGGCTGCAGGTTATGGGGTTCGTGGAATACAGCTATATGATGGGCATGAGCGAGGGGAAGAGGAGAGAGATCTATGACGGTCTGATTCAGGAGGACTGCCCGGGATTTGTATTCTGCAGAGAACTTGTCCCGGATAAGATATTTCTGGAGATCGCGGCCAAAAAGGGAGTGCCCGTGCTGAATACAAAGAAGGCGACTTCGGCTTTCATGGCGGAGATCATCCGCTGGCTCAATGTAAAGCTTGCCCCCTGCATCTCCGTTCATGGCGTTCTGGTGGATGTTTACGGGGAAGGCGTGCTGATCACAGGGGAGAGCGGCATCGGCAAATCCGAGGCGGCGCTGGAGCTGATCAAGCGTGGACACCGTCTTGTGACAGACGATGTGGTGGAATTGAGAAAGGTGAGCGAGGAGACATTGATCGGTTCCGCGCCAGATATCACAAAACACTTTATCGAGCTTCGCGGTATCGGCATTGTGGATGTAAAAACGCTGTTCGGTGTATCCTGTGTAAGGGAGACGCAGAATATTGACCTGGTCATCAAGCTGGAAGACTGGGATAAAGACAAAGAATACGACAGACTCGGCCTGCAGGAGGAATATACGGAGTATTTGGGGAATAAGATAGTATGTCATAATATTCCGATCAGACCGGGCAGAAACCTGGCGATCATCTGCGAGGCCGCGGCTGTAAACCATCGACAGAAAAAGATGGGTTACAATGCGGCACAGGAACTGTATAACCGTGTGCAGCGCAATCTGGCGCAGAAGCGGGAAGAGAACTAGTTATAAAAAATAAACTATATAAGGAAAGGAAAGAGGGGGACAAAAGAATGGGCAAGTACATATTTGGAGTTGATGTAGGCGGAACTACGGTAAAAATGGGGCTTTTTGACAGAGACGGCATGGTGGTGGACAAATGGGAGATTACCACCCGGACGGAAAACGGGGGGGAACATATCCTGCCGGATATCGCCGACAGCATCAACAGTAAGATAGCGGAAAAACAGTACCTGAAAGAGGATGTCCTGGGGATCGGCATCGCGGTGCCGGGGCCGGTGAACGGTTTGGGGATTGTGAGCAAAGCCGTGAATTTAGGCTGGAAAGAGACGCATGTCAAGGAGATCATGGAGAGACTTTGCGGAGTCCCTGCGGAGGTGGGGAATGACGCGAACGTGGCTGCGCTCGGTGAGATGTGGAAAGGCGGCGGCCAGGGATACAGCTCGCTGGTATTGGTTACACTGGGGACAGGTATCGGCGGCGGCGTGATCGCGGACGGCAGACTGATAACCGGCGCCTGGGGAGCCGGCGGGGAGATCGGACATATGCATGTTATGGACGGCGAGGAGGAAGCCTGCAACTGCGGGTGCAAGGGGTGTCTGGAACAGTATGGCTCCGCAACCGGGATAGTACGTCTGGCAAAGAGAATTCTGGATAAGACGGAGGAGCCCAGCGTTCTGCGCGGGACGGAAATAACGGCTAAAGCGGTGTTTGACGCCGTCAAGGAGAAAGACCTGGTGGCGCAGGAGATTGCCGGGGAATTTGGCGAGATACTGGGAAAAGGTTTTGCGATGATAGCCAGCGTGTTGAATCCGGCAGCCTTTGTGATAGGGGGAGGCGTATCCAAAGCGGGAGAAGTCCTTTTTGATTACATCCGCCCGCCGTTTGAAAAATATGTATTTTCAGGGTGTATGGACGCCAAATTTATGTTGGCGACACTGGGAAATGACGCGGGAATTTACGGTTCCGCAAAGTTGGTATTAGATACAGTGATATAAAAAACAACATCTGCCCCTCGGGGGACTGGGAGGGCGGATGCGGAACTGAAATTTAGAAAGGATCTGAGTTGAGAGGGGAAATCATAACAGAAATAGAGCGGATTTTGCCGGCGGGGCAGATTCTTCGAGACGAACCCATGAGCAGGCATACGACTTTCCGGACAGGAGGGAGAGCGGTGCTGTTTCTGGAGATAAAGATGAAACAGGAGCTTCAAAAATTACTTACATTTTTTCGCGAAAGCGGTACAAAATATTTTGTAGTGGGAAATGGAAGCAATCTTCTGGTGAGCGACGCCGGCTATGACGGGGTGATCATCCACATCGCGGAAGGGTTTTCCAAAATCGATGTCGCAGGCGAAAAGATGACGGTGCAGGCGGGGGCGCTTTTAGGCAGAGCGGCCTCGGCAGCGTTGGAGCATTCTCTCACGGGGCTTGAGTTTGCCTCGGGGATCCCCGGCTGTGTGGGCGGCGCGGTAGTGATGAACGCGGGCGCTTATGAGGGCGAGATGAGCCAGGTAGTAGACCGGGTCAGGGGAATCACTTTTGAGGGAAAAGAAGTAGAATTTTCGAACAGGGAATTAAACTTCGGTTATCGGAAGAGCCTTTTGAAACAGGAAAAGATCGTTGCGACGGAAGTGGAGTTTCAGCTTGCCGGCGGAATACGTAAAGAGATTTCTTCCAAAATGGCGGATCTTGCGGAGAGGCGGCGGGTCAGGCAGCCTCTGGAGTATCCCAGCGCCGGCAGTACTTTTAAGAGGCCGGAAGGGTATTTTGCGGGGAAGCTTATTATGGACGCAGGACTGCGCGGAGCGAGCGTGGGCGGCGCCCAGGTATCGGAAAAGCACTGCGGATTTATCATCAATAAGGGCGGCGCTACAGCCGCGGATATCCGGCGCCTTATGGAGGAAGTGCAGAACAGGGTGAGAGTACAGTTCGGAGTGGAACTGGAGCCGGAAGTAATATATTTAGAGTAAGAGAACGACACAAGAGGAACCGGATATGAGATTTGTGGTAGTGACAGGCATGAGCGGCGGAGGAAAGAGTACGGCATTAAAGATGTTGGAAGATGCTGGCTTTTATTGTGTGGATAATCTGCCCTTTTCTCTGGTGGAAATGTTTGTGGAGATGATTTCTCTGCCGGGTACGGAGGCCTCAAAAGTTGCCTTGGGGCTGGATGTGCGGAGCGGGCAGTCCTTTCAGGAGGCGGAGAAGGTGCTGGACAAGCTGAAGGAGAACGGTTTTGTCTATGAGATCCTGTTTCTGGATGCGTCGGAGAGAGTGCTTTTGAAGCGCTATAAAGAGACGAGAAGACGTCATCCGCTCTCCCTTGCCGGCGAACGGGTCGGAGTGGGGATCCAGCGGGAGCGTGAAATTCTGAGAGAGATCAGGGAGAAGGCGGATTATGTGATCGATACGTCCAATCTGCTGACAAGAGAGTTAAAAACAGAGCTGGAACGTATTTTTGTCCGGAACGAAGAATATAACAGTCTAATGATAAATATTGTCTCTTTCGGATTCAAGTATGGAATCCCGGCAGATGTGGATCTTGTTTTTGACGTACGGTTTCTGCCCAATCCGTTTTATGTGGAGGAGTTGAAGTACCACACAGGAAATGAAAAGGAAGTACAGGACTTTGTCATGGGTTATCCGGAGAGCCATGAGTTTTTGGATAAATTGAACGATATGCTCCTTTTTCTGATTCCGAACTATATCAGAGAGGGAAAGTATCAGCTGGTGATCGGGGTCGGGTGTACCGGCGGCAGGCATCGCAGCGTGACGCTGGCCAATATGCTTTTTGAACGTCTGAAAGACAAGGGGGATTACGGGCTTAAGTTGAGCCACAGGGATGTGGAAATAAAATAGCTGAGATTGTAAAAAGAGGTTGATGGCGTTGTCTTTTTCAGGAGAGGTAAAAGAGGAGTTATTAAAACAGTATGCGTCATCCGAACATTGTATTTATGCGGAACTGGCAGCGATCGTTATGTTTGGGGACAGGCGGCGGACAAAATACGGAAATAAGGATTTTTTGCCGGAAAATGAGGAAGTAGAGGTGCTTTTAAGTACAGAGAATGATTTTGTGCGACAAAAAGCCTTTACATTGTGTAAAAAAAACATTAATATAAAAGTTGATAAAGACGAAGGAATATTGGCTTTTTCTACAGGATTTGCGAGAGAGCATCTGATGCCGGATCCGGATGGAACGCTGAAACGGCAGTGCTGTAAGAGAGCTTTTCTGCGGGGGGCATATCTGTGCATCGGCTCCATGAGTGATCCGGGAAAGAGTTACCATCTGGAGTTTGACTGTATTCGGGAGGAGAGAGCGCGTCTCTTACAGGGATTGATAGCGGAATTTGATATTCCGGCGAAGATTGCCCTGCGAAAAAAATATTATGTGGTGTACATGAAGGAAGGCTCCGCCATATGTGATATGCTGAATATCATGGGAGCACATGTTTCACTGATGGGATTTGAAAACCAGAGGATCGTTAAAGAAGTAAGAAATTCCGTGAACAGGAAAGTGAACTGTGAGACGGCAAATATTACTAAGACGGTAAATGCGGCGGCAGCTCAGGTGCGTGACATCATGCTGATACAGGAGACGTACGGACTCGGTGAACTGCCGGAGAATCTGCGGGAAATCGCGCAGCTTCGGCTGGAGTACCAGGAGGCGACCCTGCAGGAACTTGGAGATTTGTTGACACCTCCGGTAGGGAAGTCCGGGGTAAATCATAGATTAAGGAAATTGAGTGAGATCGCGGAGAGAGCGAGAAAGTAGTGAGAGGAGAAAAATTATGTTGGAAAAGTCTATGAAGATTCAGTTGAAAAATGGGCTTGAGGCAAGGCCCGTCGCTGTCCTGGTACAGGTGGCGAGCCAGCACGAGAGTACGGTCTACATCGAATCCACGGGAAAAAGAGTCAATGCGAAGAGTATTATGGGTATGATGAGTCTGGGACTCAACACCGGGGAGGAAGTAAATGTGATTGCGGACGGCAAGGATGAGGAAGAGGCGATTACAAGTATTGAAAAGTTCCTGAGCGGACAGGAATAAAAGAGAAAATAGCCGGCAGTGAGAGCTTTCGGTTATCATATAAAACAAAAATATGAAATGGAGGTACAAAGATATGCCATTAGTAACAACAAAGGAAATGTTCGAGAAAGCATATAAGGGCGGATACGCCATCGGTGCTTTCAATGTGAACAACATGGAAATCGTCCAGGGTATCACAGAGGCTTGTGCGGAGGAGAAGGCTCCGGTTATTCTGCAGGTTTCCAAGGGAGCTCGTGCTTACGCGAACCATAATTATCTGGTGAAACTGGTTGAGGCTGCTATCGCCTGCAATCCGGAACTGCCCATCGCTCTGCATCTGGATCATGGCCCGGATTTTGAGACATGTAAGTCCTGCATCGATGGCGGATTTACTTCCGTTATGATCGATGCTTCTTCCAAGCCTTTTGCTGAGAACATCGAGATCACAAAGAAGGTAGTAGAATATGCGCATGAGCACGGCGTAGTGGTGGAAGCTGAGCTTGGCACCCTGGCAGGTGTGGAAGACGACGTGAAGGTATCTGCGGAAGATTCTTCCTACACACATCCTGAGGAAGTGGCGGAGTTCGTTGAGAAGACAGGCTGTGACTCCCTTGCTATCGCGATCGGTACAAGCCACGGCGCATACAAGTTCAAACCCGGCACAAAACCTCAGCTTCGTTTCGACGTTCTGCATGAGTGCGAAAAGATGATCCCCGGATTCCCTATCGTGCTCCACGGTTCTTCTTCCGTTCCGCAGGAATATGTTGAGATGATCAATAAGTTCGGAGGAGCAATGCCCGGCGCTATCGGTATTCCTGAAGATCAGCTTCGTGAAGCCGCTCGTTCCGCGGTATGTAAGATCAACATCGACTCCGATCTCCGTCTCGCTATGACAGGTACGATCCGTCAGTTCTTCGCGGAGCATCCGGATAAGTTTGATCCCCGTGAGTATCTGAAACCCGCTCGCGCTAACATCAAGGAGATGGTTCGCCATAAACTGATCGACGTTCTGGGATGCAACGGAAAAGCTTAAACAAAAAGATATGGAAAAAGCGGCCTGAAAGCCGCTTTTTCTTATGGGTTTATTTTTTTAGCTGTTCCCTCTGGATATCCGCGAAGGCGGAGTACATGGGCTCCTCTTTGGAACCGTGGAAGGTTCTGCGTATGTAGTTGGATGTGATCTTTCCGACGGTGCCGGAGAGAGCCAGCACACCGATCAGGTTGGGGATCATCATCAGGCCGTTGAAGGTGTCGGAGAGGTCCCACGCCAGCCCCAGGCTCATCGTGCAGCCGAAGTATGCCATGATGACAAAGACGGCTTTGTAGACGACGGTCGCTTTTGTGCCGAAGAGGAACTCAAAGGCTTTCGTGCCGTAATGGCTCCAGCCGAGGACGGTGGAGTAGGCGAACAGTAAAATGGCGATGGCGATAAATTTCGGGCCGACAGATCCGAAGACGCCGGCGAACGCCTGCCCTACCAGACCGGAACCTTCTATATCGGTCAGCATCTGCCCGGTCTCCAAATCCACAAGACCGGAGGATAGAATGCAGAAAGCGGTCAGCGTGCAGACCACGATGGTATCCGCAAACACTTCAAAGATTCCCCACATACCCTGGCGGACGGGCTCTTTCACGTTGGAGCTGGAATGTACCATAACGGAGGAGCCGAGGCCTGCTTCGTTGGAGAAGGCGCCTCTCTTAAAGCCCCATGTGATCGCTCTGCTGACTCCGTAGCCGATGATGCCGCCGCCCGCTGCTTTCATGGCGAAAGCGCCTTTGAATATGGAGCCAAAGACGGCAGCAAACTGATCAATATTTGCGATACAGATAATAACAGCGCCGATGATATAAAGGATAGCCATAACAGGGACCAGTTTTTCCGTAACTGCGGCAACCCTCTTTAAACCGCCCAGAATGACGAAGGCAGAGAGGATAACGATGCAGACGCCTGTGATCCAGGTGGGAATGTCGAAAGCGGACTTCATATTGCCGGCGATGGAGTTTACCTGGCTCATGTTGCCGATGCCGAAGCTCGCCAGCAGACAGAAACAGCTGAACAGCACTGCGAGGATCATGCCGATCTGTTTACATCCTTTTTTGGAACCGAGTCCGTCTCTCAGGTAATACATCGCGCCGCCGGACCATTCCCCTTTTGCGTTTTTGCGGCGGTAGTAAATTCCGAGGACGTTTTCGGAGTAGTTTGTCATCATGCCGAAGATCGCCATGACCCACATCCAGAAGATCGCGCCGGGGCCGCCGGAGATGATGGCGGTGGCGATACCTACGATATTGCCGGTGCCGATCGTCGCTGCCAGCGCGGTGCAGAGACTTTGAAACTGGGAGATGGATTTGTCTTCCTTCCCCGTGTGCTTTGTGACATGTTTGTCTGCAAAGATCGCGCCGATCGTGTTTTTAATCCAGTGCCCGATGTGGGTGAACTGAAAGCCTCTGTTGATAAACGTCATCAGAATGCCTGCCAGAAGTAAGAGTCCGATGCCAAAGGTTCCCCAGACAAATCCGTTGACGATGCCGTTGATGTCGGTGATCGCCTCAACCGCAGGCTTGAGAGCGTCATTCAGGTTGGTAAGTGCTTTTAACATAGATAAATCCCTCCATAAATAAAAACAGATAATCCGAAGATTATCTTTGTGTAGAAATGTATAAAAAATAAGCGTCATTTCTTCGGGTCCACGCCTTTGTGAACGGATGACAAGTATGAGTTTAGCAGTAAAGGGGAGAAAATGCAAGCTTTTTGCATAAAAATGCGGCAGCTATAGAATTAATAGAATTATATGAAATGATGCGGGAAAATATGTCCCTGAAAAGGGAGGATGCCAAGTAAGGTTTCCCTTACTTGGCACTTATTATGAAAAAGTTATTTAAATTTATTACGATAATGTCTCTGTCAGGAAGATCACTTCAGGAATTTTGTTAAGTTCCTGTTGTTATCTTATGTACTTAGTATAGACTTCAGATTTGTCTAAAAAATGATTTTCAAATTAAGTTTCTTTGAATTAAATGTGAACAGTTTGTGAACGCAGAAGAACGCTTTTTTGTTTCTGCATTCGTCAGGATGTCGGCTTCCTGAGCGGACAGTCCGACATACTGATCTTGTCTTTCAGGGCGTTCATCCCGCAGTCGATCAGGTAATCCTGCAAAATCGGTTTCGACTGGGAGGATGTGGGACCGATAATGATCTCCCCGATCAGCTCCGACATATGGAGCCCTAATCGGCCGCACATTCTGTTTAAATCGAGCGGATAGTATTTTTTGATTCTGCCCGGTGACACATGATATCTGGGTTCCACGGCAAACTCGTTCAATATAAAGGGAGAGATGACCAGTCTGCGCTCTTTCTCTCTTGCAAAAGAGGGATGCTTGAAGGCGGCCGACTGTATCCATGCTTCGTTCATGACCTCATGCAGCTGCGGCTGTATTTCCGAAAACGACTTCTCTTTGATCATCAACTGATAAAACTCGTCCACAAGCCGGTGCTCCCGCATATCTTTCTGGTAATACACTGTCTGCAGGGATACGGCGCCGCCTGTCATCTTCTGCATCAGACTTTCGTGGAAGGCGATACAGACGCCCTGCCCCAGATGCCCGTAGCGCTCCCACTGCGCGGCGTCGTCCCTGTATTTTGAGAAACAGGCCGCATAGGCCGAATACCGAAATTCCTCTTCCAGCTCCTTCTGAAAAAACTTTTCCATCACACGGCTTTTCTTATCCTCACCGTTTGAGAGCAATCTTTCCATAACGGCGCGGCATATCCCGTTCATAAAAAATCTCATCTCGGAGGCATCGTTCATATTCAGGATGTTATTCAGCCTCAGCTCCGCGCAGCGGATAATCCCATCAAAAGCCGCAAAATCGGTATAATGGTACAGCATAACTTTACCTCCACTGTAAACTTTTTAGTATTATTTTACCTTGAATTTCCTGCTGAATCAACCGGCATATGAATTTATGGTGAAGAGGGTATTGAAAAGGAGGATGCCAGGTAAGATTACCCTTACCTGGCACTTATTATGAAAAAGTTATTAAAATGATTATGATGATGTCTTTGCCAGGAGATCACTTCAGAACCCTTTTGAGTTCCAGCTGTGATCTTATAGACACAGTATAATACGCAAAATTGTCCGAAAAATGATTTTCCAGTGAAGCTTTTTTAAATGAAATATGAACAATTTATGAACGGCAGAGAGTGACGGCGAAAGGCGTTTGCCGTCACTCTACGATATTCTGCAGCCACACGCCCTTTTTCACAAAGATAAGTCCGATCATCGCCTTGATGGCGTCCGCCAGCTGGACGAGGAAATAGATCCATAAAATAGGCAGCGTCGTAAGTTTTGCCAGGGCGAAGGCGAAGACCACGCTGACGCACCAGATGAACACGCTGTCGAAAAAGAAGGCGATCATGGTTTTGCCGCCGGAGCGCAGCGTAAAGTAAAGGCTGTTCAACAGCGCGTGCTGTGGGACAAACAGCGCCGAGATCATGATCAGCTTTGCGGCGAGTTGTTTGATGTTCTCCGTGGTGTTATAGAAGTCCGGGAAGAGCGGCGCTGTGACAAACATCACCACCGCCACGCAGGTGCACAGAAGGACAGCGAAGACGATGATCTTCGTGTCGGTCTCCCTGGCGCGCTTCATATCTCCCATTCCGAGGATCTGTCCGATGATGATCGCGACCGCCTCCCCCATGGCGACGAAGGAGATGTGGAACAGGTTGCATATGGTGTTGGAGATATTGAGGGCGGCGACAACGTTGAGACCTTTCAGGGAGTAGCAGGCTGCAAGGGTAGCCATGCCGGCGGCCCAGAGCGTCTCGTTCAGCAGCAGCGGAGTTCCTTTCACGGCGATCCTCTTTGTGATATCGGCGGGGACGGCAAGGCTGCGGTACAGTCCGACGACAAAGGGATTTTTCTCCGTGTCCTTGTGGGTGGCGAAGACAATGATAGCCGCCTCGATCACGCGGGAGAGGACGGTGGCGATCGCCGCGCCTTTCACGCCCAGCATTGGAAAGCCGAATTTCCCGTAGATCAGCAGATAGTTGAACAGCAGGTTGATGCAGATCGCCACGACGCCCGACTTCATGGGCAGGAGTGTCTGGCCGCACTCTTTTAAGGTGCTGCCGTACACCTGAGTGATCATGAAAAAGGGAAGCCCCGTCAGCATCAGGACCATGTATTCCAGCCCGCTTGCAAGCGAGGCGTCTATGCTTGCGGCACTGCCCTCGCCTGTCAGATAAAGATTGATCAGGTACCGTCCCTGAAAGAGACATAGCAGGACGGTCAGGAGCGTGATCGCCGCGACGGCGAGCATCTTGAAGCGAAATGTGTGCCGTATGCCGTCCGTGTTATTCTGACCGTAATACTGCGCGGTAAAAATCCCGGCGCCGGAGACCGCTCCGAAGACGCAGAGATTGTAGACGAACAGTATTTGGTTGACGATGGAGACGCCGGTCATGGATTCGGTGCCGATCTGGCCGATCATAATATTGTCCAGCAGGTTCACAAAATTCGTGATGCCGTTCTGGATCATGATAGGTATGGCGACAGCGAACACCATCCTGTAAAACGCTGCGTCTCCGAAGTATTTTTCCCTGAATTTTCTCATGTGATCTCTCTCCCGTATGGTTCAACTGCGAAAAAATCCCCCGCCGTGCAGGCGGGGAATTAAGGCTTTCAAAACAGTATATTAAGTTTACGGAAGAAAGTCAAGTGGTTACGCTTTAATTTCCAGAAGCCCTCTTCCAGCTTTGATTTCGCCGGATGAGAGAGTTGTGATGCTCTGGTAGTCGTCCGTGTTGCAGACGATCATCGGCGTAGTGCAGAGATATCCGGCTTCCCGGATGGCGCCCATATCAAAGGATACGAGCAGATCGCCCCTTTTTACGGTCTGGTCGGCATTTACGTGGACCTCAAAGTGTTTGCCGCCAAGCTGAACGGTATTGATGCCGATGTGCAGAAGGATTTCCACACCGTCCTCCGCCTGGATGCCGATGGCATGTTTTGTGTCAAAGATATTGTTGATCACGCCGTCCGCGGGGGCAAAAAGTTTTCCCTCGGAGGGCTCAATAGCGACGCCGTCACCCAGAATACAGTTTGCGAAAACATCATCCTGCACCTCCGCCATAGGCACCACGACGCCGTTCATGTGGGCGTTTAGTATGATGTCCTGCTTTGCGGAAGAGGGCTTCTGTTTCGCCTCCTTTTGGGGGGCGGGAGCCGTCTTTGCGGAGGAGGAGAGATCCGGCGCGGCCGCTTCGGGAGTGTCCATGAAATCGACCAGATTGGATTTGATCACGGCAACCTGGGGACCGTAGACGACCTGTACGCCGTTGCCCTTGTGGATGACACCGGAAGCGCCGGACTGCTTAAGCAGAGCGTCGGAGATCTTATCCGGATCCGTCACGGTGACACGAAGGCGGGTAGCGCAGCAGTCCACGTCGGAGACGTTGGTGAGGCCGCCGAGCCCGCGCAGGATCATGGCGGAGACAGGATCCGAGGAGGAGACGGAAGACGAGCCGTCCGGTCCTACGCCGGTCTTTGCCTTAAAATCGGAGCGGGTAAAGAGTTTGGTCTCTTCGTCGTCCGCTTCCCGCCCAGGCGTCTTCAGGTCCATCTTTACGATCATGAAGTGGAAAGTCAGGTAGTAGACGACAAAGTAGACGATACCCACCAGAACGATCCAGATCCAGTGCGTCTTCGCGTTCCCCTGCAGGACGCCGAAGAGCGTCAGGTCGATCAGACCGCCGGAGAAGGTCATGCCCACGCCAACGTTAAAAATATGCATCAGCATGTAGGAGAGTCCGGCGTAGACACAGTGAACCGCGTACATCGCGGGAGCGATGAACAGGAACGTAAATTCCAGAGGTTCTGTGATGCCTGTGAGCATGGCGGTGAGCGCCGCGGAGATTAAAAGTCCTCCTGCGGCTTTCCGCTTTTCGGGACGTGCCGTCCGGTACATGGCAAGCGCCGCGCCCGGCAGTCCAAAAATCATGAACGGAAATTTTCCCGACATGAAACGGGTGGCGGAGACGGAGAACACTTCCGTGGATTTGGATGCCAGCTCCGCGAAGAAGATATTCTGTGCGCCCTGGACAGTCACGCCGTCGATGATGGCAGTGCCGCCCACCGAGGTCTGCCAGAAAGGGATATAAAATACATGGTGCAGGCCAAAGGGGATCAGAGCGCGCTCCAGGATTCCGTAGATCCAGGTGCCGGCGTAACCGGAGCGGATCACCAGATTTCCCAGCGCCGCGATGCCGGTCTGGACAACAGGCCAGATATAGAACATGGCAATTCCAACAACGAGGAACACGGCTGTGGAGACGATCGGAACAAAACGGGTGCCGCCGAAGAAGGACAACACCTGAGGGAGCTGCGCCTTGTAAAATTTGTTGTGGAGGGCAGCAACGCCCAGACCTACGATGATACCGCCGAAAACGCCCATCTGGAGTGTTGTGATGCCCAGCATGGAAGTGGTGGAATTGGGAGCCATGGCTTCCACGCCGCCTCTTGCAGTGATCATGGCAGAGATCGCGGTGTTCATGACCAGGTAAGCTATGGCGCCGGAGAGCGCCGCCACTTCCTTTTCTTTCTTTGCCATACCGATGGCTACGCCCATGGCGAAGAGAAGGGCGAGGTTGTTGAACACGGCGCTGCCGCACTGGTTCATAATATCCAGGACGGTGTAGAGAGTGCCGCCCTCATAGATCACACCGGTCAGGTTGTAGGTTTTCAGCATGGTCTGGTTGGTGAAGGAACTGCCGATACCCAGCAGCAGCCCGGCTACGGGCAGCAGTGCGATGGGGAGCATGAAGGATCTGCCCACACGCTGCAAAACGCCAAAAATTTTGTCTTTCATGAGAGTACCTCCTTGTTATTTTTACTGGCTTTGGCCAGTATTGATCCGTTTGAGATGAATGGTCAAATAGGTAAGCTCTTCTTCGGTGAGTTCTTTCTGCTGAGCGTTTCGGACATAATCGGCTATGCACAGAGCGCACTGGTAGTGCTTTTTACAGCTGTATGCGATCATCCGGCGGAAGGAGGCGTCCTCCTCGGTCTCCTCTTTGCCGAGCGCTTTATCCTGAAAGAGGCGCTGCGCGAAAAAGCGCAGATGGACGACAAACCTGCCGAAATCCAGGGATTCCCGGTCGAAGGTTTTCTGATAGTAACACTCCACGATCGCCATCGTGTCCTCGATGAGCTTCGTGATGTCATACATCATGCTCATCTCCGTATTCAATTCTGCGTTGACGATGTGCAGCGTGATAAAGGCGGCTTCGCTGTCGCTCAGATCCACATGGGTCTCCTGCCGGATCACCTTCAGACAGTGCTGCGCGAGTCGGTATTCGGAGGGATAATAGCACATGATCTCCCCCTCCATGGGATTATGAAATTCCAGGCCTTCCTGCTTGCGCTTGATGGCAAAGTTGATGTGGTCTGCCAGCGTGATGAGCAGAGACTCATTTAACGGCAGGGAAAGCTGGCTTATAATGTATTCGACCAGATCCTGCGTCAGTTTCAGATGCTCCGGCGGGATCTGTTCCACCAGCTCTCGGAGCTTCCGCTGTTCCGCCCTGCCCTCCATGCGGTAGCATTTTTCGATCAGGGAAGGATCCAGAGGTTCGCCGATCCTGCGCTTGAAACCGATGCCCTTTCCGGTCACGATCATCTCCTGTCCTTTTTTCTCGACAACGCAGAGCATATTATTATTAATAACCTTTTTGATCCACAATATCCCCATCCCCTTAAAAAAACAAACCAACCCTATCTGCGTTCCCTTTTTCAAAAGCAGGTAGAGTTGGTCAAGCCCTCATTGGTCACTTTCCAACAAAATCCATATATGTCAACCAACATAAAAATAGCATTTTATTTGGGAAAAGTCAACAGTTTGTGCGGCTGATAGTTAAATATGCATAAAATAGATAAGAATATTTTGTAAAATTATGCTAATAGACAACAGGTGCAAAACCGTGCTAGTACATCGAATAATAATTAACTGGCTATATCTCCATTTGATTTTATGCCAG
>CANRWP010000073.1 GCA_947643595.1 uncultured bacterium
TCAAAGAGGATGGAGAAAGGATTTCAGTGTTCGGTTTTGAGGGGACAGTCCCTCATGACACACGAAAGAGAGTTTATCGATATACAAAAGATAAAAAAGAAGCGTTTTAACGCTTCTTTTTAATTTTTTAGTATGCAATTTTAAAATGCTGTGATATAATTGTGTTATGACTTGCGGGATAACCCTATGGTACTGATATTAATGCGAGGTGGAGTATGGATACAAAAATTTTATTAGAAAACGGAACAAACGAGCTGGAGGTTCTGGAGTTTATTTTAGACGGAAATTCTTACGGAATCAATGTTGCAAAGGTAAAAGAAATCATTACTTATCAGCCGGTAACGCCAGTGCCCAATGCTCATCCAAGTATAGAGGGGATTTTTATGCCGCGTGAGACAATGATCACAGCGATCGATCTTAAGAATTGTCTTCAGAGGGGCGAGTGTTCTCCATCCGGATTGTTTATTGTCACAAACTTTAATAAACTGGATATTGCCTTTCACGTGGATAATGTGGTTGGAATACATAGAGTTTCCTGGAGGGATATCATTAAACCGGATGCTACGGTCAGTACGACGGAGGAGGGTATATCGACCGGCATTATCAAGTACAATGATAAGCTGATCATCATTCTGGATTTTGAAAAGATCGTCTCTGATATCAATCCGGAGACGGGATTGAAGATTACGGATATCGATGAGCTGGGAGAGAGGGAGAGAAGTGATGTTCCGGTTCTGATTGCGGAGGATTCTGTACTCTTGAATAAGCTGATCGTGGACTCCTTGAAAAAAGCGGGTTACCAGAATCTGATCCATACAAAAAATGGCCAGGAAGCATATGATGTCATTGAAACCTGTAAAAAAGAAGGCACGCTGAAAGATCATGTACAATGTATAATCACGGATATTGAGATGCCTTTGATGGATGGTCACCGCCTGACAAAACTTGTAAAAGAAGACCCGGAGACAGCGGATATTCCGATTATTATTTTCTCCTCACTGGTAAATGATGAAATGAAGAGAAAAGGCGAGGCACTTGGGGCGAATGCTCAGCTGTCAAAACCGGAAATCGGTAATCTGGTAAGAATTATAGATGAACTGACCAGATAAATGTTATAGAAATGCAGGAAGAGTGTACCGGTTTTGGGTATACTCTTCTTTTTCGGTTTAGAGGAGAAGATATGCTGATTCAGGATATAACGGATGCGGAACTTGTACTGGTCGGTATTGGAAGTGAGATGCAGGTAAAACTGCAGACTTTAAAAGATATGCCTGGTTTTGAAGAGAAACTTTCTGTGCTGGAAGGAGAACAGGACAGAGAATGGCTGATTCCTTTTTTGATTCGATATTATTTAAAAAGGGAATTTCACCCGAAAATTACAAAAGCATATGAAAAATTACAAGGGATGCTGGAGGGAAAAAATTATTTTATTGTATCCCTGAGTACGGATGATCTGATAAGGGGAATGGGCTTTAAGGAGGAAAGGATCACGCTGCCCTGTGGGACTTACCATCTTCTGCAGTGTGCGGAGGACTGTGCCGGAAAGCTGTTTCAGATCGAGGAGAACTTCTGGGGGCAGGTTTCCGGCTGGATAGAGGGTGATGTCTCTTTGGAGGAGATGGAGGAGCCGAAATGTCCGGATTGTGGGGCGCCGCTTGTGATGAACCAGTACGGACAGCCGAAGTATAATGAGGGCGGCTATCTGAAGAGCTGGGGAAAGTATACAAAGTGGCTGCAGGGAACCGTAAACAAAAAGCTGTGTATTTTGGAGCTCGGTGCAGGAATGGAATTTCCCTCTATAGTCAGATGGCCTTTTGAGAAGGTCTGTTTTTACAATCAAAAGTCTGTTTTCTGGAGAGTACACAGCAGTCTGTTTCAGTTGTCGGAAGAAATTAAAATGCGGGGAAAATCTGTAAAAAGTGATCCGCTGACGTTTTTAGGAGAGCAATAAATATTTAGTGGATATCGGAGGAATAGAGAGATGAGTTCTGATGAAGAGCGTTTGGAAGAAATGTTGAGAGCCGTCATGGAGGCGGAGGAAACTGCCGGATCCGATCCGGATGAATGGGATATGGGAGATCCGGGGGATATACCGATTCCGGATATTCCTGAAATAGCAGATGAGCTGTCGGATACTGGATTCTCAGATGAGCTGCCGGATAGTGGATTTTCAGATGAGCTGCCGGATACTGGATTCTCAGATGAGCTGCCGGATACCGGATTCCTGGATGAGATGTCGGAAGCATCATCAGAGGAGGAAATGATGGTGGATCCGTTGGCGCTGCTCGACATGTCGGAGGATGAGATAGATCATATTCTGGAGAGGGAGGGCGTTGCAGGCGAAGAGATTTCAGTGCCTCAAGAATCGTCAGACGTGGAATTTCCTGAGGTGTTGGATGAAGTGGAAGGACTCTCCGATATGCAGGGATTATTTGACGTGCCGGCGGAGGATGAGAGCGTAGATGTTCCTCTGGAAGATATCGGGAGTCCGGCAGATGAGGGAACTCAGGAGCAGGAAGCCCATTCCGAGAAACCCGAGAAAGAAAAGGAAAAAGCTCCCAGGAAAGAGAAAAAGAAAAAAGAAAAAAAGAAGGACGGTTTTGGGAAAAAGCTTGGGGCGTTTTTCTTCGGTGCGGATGAGGAGGAAGAGAATGCGGATGCTTTGACCGGGACGGGAAGCGATGGCGATACGGCCGGCGAGGGAGACGGAGAACAAAAGAAAGAAAACGGGAAGACGGCAAAGAAATCAAAAGAGGGAAAGAAGAAAAAAGAGAAAAAGAAAGAGCCTGATAAAAAGAAGGGGGAGGATCCCAAAAAGGCGGCAAAAGAAAAGCGAAAAAAAGAAAAAAATGCGGAAAAAGCAAAGAAAAAGGCAGAGAAGGCGGAGAAGGCCGAAAAGGAGAGAAGAGCTCAGAGGAAGCTTCCCAAGAAAAAAGTCTTTGTGTGGAGTCTGCTCTGCGCTTCGATCGGAGCCGGCGTTTTGCTGATGAACAGTGTGGGAATGGATACACTGCATCTGACGGAAGCCAGAAATGCATTTGACGATAAAGATTTTGTGACGGCGTATCAGCTGATGAACGGCAGGATTTTGGAGGAGGAAGATCAGATAATATTCAGACAGTCTTCGGCGATTTTGCATCTGCGGCATGCGAAGGAGGCTTACGAAAATCACCTGAAGCTGGAAAAGCCGGTGATGGCTCTGGAAGATCTGCTGAAGGGTGTTGCAAAATATCAGAATCTCTCACAGAACAGCACCAATCTGATCACACCGGAACTGACGGCGGAATATCAGGATATTCTGGGAATACTGCAGGAGGATTACGGCCTGTCAGAGGCGGGCGCTATGGAGATCAATGCGCTGGAGGGTGACTATGAGTTCAGTCTGCAGCTGGAAGCGCTGGTAAACGGAGAGGCTTACCAGAGCGAGGAGGAGATGGAACAGCAGCAGAAGGAAGAGGCGGATAAATATGCCGATCTGGAGGACATTCTTCCGGAGGAAGAGGAATATTTGAATGATAGCAATAATTGATTATGACGCGGGCAATATAAAAAGTGTGCAGAAGGCCCTGGAATTTCTGGGACAACAGGTTCTTATCACAAGAGATCCCGTGGAAATTCTGACGGCGGATAGAGTAGTTTTACCGGGGGTAGGCAATTTTGGCGACGCTATGGAAAAACTGGAGAGCTATGGCCTTGTCCCGGTGATCAGGGAGGTGGCTGAGAGGGGAATTCCCTTTTTGGGTATCTGCCTCGGATTACAGCTATTGTTTCAGGAGAGCGAGGAGAGTCCCGGTGTGCGTGGGCTTGGGCTTTTGCCAGGCAGGATCGTCCGCATTCCGAAGGAGAGGGGACTGAAGATTCCGCATATCGGATGGAATGCGCTGAAATATCCCACTGAGGGGAAGCTTTTTCGGAATGTGCCCGCCGGTTCGTATGTCTATTTTGTACATTCCTATTATTTGCAGGCGAAGGATAAGGATATCGTGAAGGCGACGACAGAGTACGGCGTCACGGTGGAGGCCTCGGTGGAGCGGGGGAATATCTATGCCTGTCAGTTCCATCCGGAAAAAAGCTCGGATGTGGGCATACAGATTCTGAAGAACTTTATAGCTGTTTGAGATGCGATAAGTGAGGACATATGCATACGAAAAGAATTATTCCCTGCCTGGATGTAAATAACGGCAGAGTGGTGAAGGGTGTTAATTTTGTAAATCTGAGAGATGCCGGTGATCCGGTGGAGATTGCCGCCGCCTACGACAGGGCGGGAGCGGACGAGGTGGTTTTTTTGGATATCACAGCTTCGTCGGACGCCAGAAAAACCGTTGTGGATATGGTGCGCAGAGTGGCGGAGAGAGTGTTTATTCCGTTTACGGTGGGCGGTGGTATCCGCACGGTGGAAGATTTTCGGGAACTTCTTCGGGAGGGGGCGGATAAGATATCCGTCAACTCCGCAGCGATCGACAGGCCGGAACTGATCGGCGAGGCGGCGGATAAGTTTGGGAGTCAGTGCGTGGTGCTGGCGGTGGATGCCAAGCGACGCGCGGACGGCAGCGGGTGGAATATCTATAAGCATGGCGGCCGCATTGATATGGGAATCGATGTGATAGAGTGGGTGACAAGGGCGGAAAGGCTTGGGGTCGGTGAGATATTATTGACGAGTATGGACTGTGACGGGACGAAAGCCGGCTATGACATAGAGCTGACAAGGCAGGTGGCGGAGGCGGTGTCCGTTCCTGTGATCGCTTCCGGAGGCGCGGGAAATCTGGAGCATTTTTATGATGCGCTGACGGAGGGAAAGGCGGAGGCGGCTCTGGCGGCATCCCTGTTTCACTATAAAGAGTTGGAGATACGTCAGGTGAAGGAATATCTGACGGGAAAGGGCGTGGCTGTGCGCTTATAATGGAAGGGAGGAACAAAAGATGGCTGCGATCGAGAATGACTGGCTGGAGCCTTTAAAACCGGAATTTCAGAAACCATATTACAGAAAACTGTTTCAGAGAGTGAGTGAGGAATATAGTACGAGAAAAGTATTTCCGGCGGCGGATGATATTTTTAATGCTTTTCATCTGACGCCTCTCGCGGATGTGAAAGTGGTTATTCTGGGGCAGGATCCCTATCACAACGACGGACAGGCCCACGGTCTATGCTTTTCGGTAAAACCGGAGGTGGATATCCCGCCGTCGTTAGTGAATATTTATCAGGAACTTCACGATGATCTGGGCTGCGATATTCCGAACAACGGCTATCTTGTCAAATGGGCAAAGCAGGGGGTGCTGATGCTCAATACGGTGCTGACGGTGCGGGCTCATGCCGCAAACTCCCACCGGGGAATCGGGTGGGAGGAGTTTACGGATGCCTGCATCCGGATCTGCAGCGAACAGGACAGACCCATCGTGTTTATTCTCTGGGGCAGACCTGCCCAGATGAAAAAGTCCATGCTGCATAATCCGAAACATCTGATCCTGGAGGCACCGCATCCGAGTCCTCTGTCGGCATACAGAGGATTCTTCGGCAGTAAACCTTTCAGCAGGGCGAATGAGTACCTGGAGGCAAACGGGCTTGCGCCGATCGACTGGCAGATCGAGAATGTGTGATTTTGTCGGAGCAGGAAGTCCGGCATCGCCTTAAAAAGAGTAGTGTACATAGGGAGAAAATAATTCCCTCAGCTTTATCAACAGTACCTCAAACTGTTCTTTGGTTTCACTTTCTTTCCACAGATCACAGTTTGTTTCCGTTTCCGCCCACTGCTTTGTGTAGACAAGTGTCAGTGGGCGCTTTGACTCATCGGTTTCATCCACCAGCTTAAAGTTGACGATTTCCGCGTTTTCGATCAGAGAGAACAGAATGCAGGCGTTTTGCTGCAGCAGGGCGACTTCCTCTTTGCGGTTAGGGGCGTCGAGGGCATATTCCTCCTTGTTCTCCTCGGAGAGGGAAAAGGTTATGGTTACCGCGTAGGGCTCATCGTCGTCCGTCTGCAGGGCAAACTGCCGGTATGCCATATCCTCCGGGAAAGCCAGGTTATAGATAATATTTCCCACAGCGGAGTTGTCACCGATGTATTTCGTGCGGTGGGAGTACAGAGTCTCTGAGGAGAGAAGTTCCTCTTCTATGGCGGACAGTTTGAAAATCCAGCGGATATGCGGGTTTTCCTGTGTACGGTATCCATATGACAGATAGGTCTCCCCGTTTTTCTGCTGCATGATATAATAAAAGATCTGATTGTCAGGGTCAGGGCTGTCTACGACCCACGCCTTTTTATTCTCTTTTATCAGTTCATGGACGGAAATTTCTTCCGCTGTATGATCCGGATATTCCACTATATAATTTTGCAGTTCCTTTTCCGTGAGCTTTATCTCCTCTGCGCTGCCGCAGAGTGCCCAATAACCGCCGCTTTTATCAGAGCCGACGGGGGTGTCCGTGGATTCCAGCAGCTGATAGTCCGAGGTGAGGACATAGAGGGGAGCGGTCTGCGGGGTGAAGGAAAAATCATATTGCAGCGCCGCATAAGCGACGGTTTCCACCTGGTAGGGGCGGCCGAAAGGCTCCGGGGCAGTCAAAAGTTTTTCTTTCGGGTCAGTCAGAAAGCAGAGGGCAGCGGCAGCGCAGAGGAGCAGAGTCAGAGCTAAGAGGGCAGCACCCGGTTTTTTCCATGTTTTTGCGCGAAGGACGCGCTCTTTGATATCCACTTCTCCGAAGGAGAGAGGACAGGTGAGAGCCGGAATTTTTTTGTGTTCCTCCTTGTTATAACCGATCAGGGCGAGCAGATAGTTTTTTCTCTCCCTCTCCTCCATATTTCGGATGACTCTCTCGTCGCAGGCCAGTTCGATATCCCGGCATAACAGAGCATAGGCTGCCCACAGCAGCGGGTGGAACCAGTAGACGGAGAGGAGGCAGAAAGCAAAAGCTTTTACCAGGTGGTCCTTTCGGGCCAGATGGGCGTTTTCATGCGCGATCACATGGGAGAGCATCTCCTGATCCATATGAAATGGAACGTAGATCCTGGGAGCTGCCAGACCGAGAAGGAAGGGGGAAGCCGCAAATTCACTCTGCCAGATATTATCCCGGAGCAGTACGGCGGTGCGCATCTTTCTGCGCAGGCGCAGGTAGCTGAAAATCATATGACTGAGCATCAGAAGGATGCCGGCAAGCCAGAGGATGACAGCGCCGCCTGCCAGAATGTCGAGCGCTTCGGCGCCGGATCTCCCCGCAGATAGCTGGGAAAAGGATATTTTGGCGGCGGGATTGACTATCCGGTCTATGGTGGAGATCCCGCTGTTGATCTCCGGAAGAGCCCCGGGGCTAAGAGTTTCCGGTATCGTCTCGGCGCTGGGGATCAGACTGAAGACGCTCTTCGGGGAGAAGGGGATCACAAGCCTGAGCCCCACCAGAGCCCAGAGCATACAGGTAAAATGCTTTGGCATTTTTTTCAGAAGAATCCTGAGAAACATCACTGCGACGGTGATCCAGCCTGCGGTGATACTCATATTTAAAATCTTTAAAAACAGGGTGCTCATAAAGTGTCCTCCTCTATCAATCTCCGGAGTTCTTCCATCTTCTCGTCGGATAGCTTTTTATGCCTGCCGAATGCGGCGATAAAGGCGGGAAGAGATCCCTCAAATTTTTTCTCGATCAGTTCATCCATCTCGGCTTCCTGTATTTTATCTTTGGAGATAAGGGAAGTGACTATGGTATGCTCGTTTTTGAGAATGCCGCGCTCGGAGAGGCGTTTGATGACCGTGTAGGTCGTGGTGGATTTCCAGCCCAGCTGTTCCTGACAGAGGGCGACGAGATCCTTGCTCTTTATCGGTTCGTGCTCCCAGAGGATCAGGCAGAATCGATATTCGCTCTCAAAGATTTTTGGTGTCTCCATAAAAATACCTCCTCACTCTAATGCATTAGAGAATATAATTAGTCTAACACATTAGAGTAAGGAGGTCAATAGAGATATATCAATTTTCATTCAACATCGCAACAGTTCTGCCGCAATGTCACTTATACTCCGCGATATCGTAGATCAGTCTTTCCGTATCCTCCCAGCCGAGGCAGGGGTCCGTGATGGATTTGCCGTAGACGCCTCCGCCGATTTTCTGGCAGCCTTCCTCCAGGTAGCTTTCCACCATGACGCCCTTTACGAGTTTATGGATATCCGGATTCAGTTTTCTGCTGTGCAGTACTTCCTTTACGATGCGGATCTGCTGTTTATACTGTTTATTGGAATTATTGTGGTTGGAGTCGATGATGCAGGCGGGATTCATCAGATCCCGTTCGCTGTATAATTCCATCAGGTTATTCAGATCCTCGTAGTGATAGTTCGGCAGACTCCGTCCGTGCTTGTTGACGGAGCCCCGGAGAACCGTGTGGGCCAGCTCGTTGCCGTTTGTTTTAACCTCCCAGCCTCTGTAAATAAAAGAGTGGGGATGCTGTGCCGCGTAGACGGAGTTCAGCATAATCGCAAAGTCGCCGCTGGTAGGATTTTTCATGCCTGCGGGAACGTCAAAGCCGCTGACGGTGAGACGATGCTGCTGGTCCTCCACGGAGCGGGCGCCGATCGCCACGTAGGAGAGAATATCGGAGACATACCCCCAGTTTTCCGGGTAGAGCATTTCGTCCGCACAGGTAAGGCCGGACTCGTTGATAGCGCGGATGTGCATTTTGCGCATGGCGATGATGCCGGCAAGGAAATCCTCGCGTTTGCTTGGATCCGGCTGGTGGATGATGCCCTTGTAGCCGTCCCCTGTGGTGCGGGGTTTGTTCGTGTAGATCCTCGGGATAAGGATCAGCCTGTCCTTTACTCTATCGTTGATTTTGGAGAGGCGCTCCACGTACTCACAGACGGAATCTTCGTTGTCGGCGGAGCATGGACCTATGATAACTAACAGTTTATCGCTGTCGCCGGTGATGACGGCACGGATCTCGGAATCCCGTATGCGCTTCAGCTCTATCAATCTGGCGGGGAGGGGGTACTGTTCCCTGATCTCGTCCGGCGTTGGAAGTAATTTTATAAATTCGAATGACATGGTTTACTCCTTTGTATGGAAATCTTAGTCATTATACACTTTTTTATGCAAATGGGCAAGTGGTTCGATTCACATCCTTAGATAGCGGCGCAGAGAAAAGAGATGCAGAGCAGACAATAAAAGCTGACTCGCCAGAAGAGCCCAGAGATAGCCCTTCATGCCGAAAACGGGAATGCAAAGAAATACGAAAGCGAGTCTGACAAGAAGGCTTGCCACACTGTAAAAGAAAGACTGGGTCGTCTTTCCGAGACCGTGCAGGATGCTGGAGAGGGTGGAATTCATATAGAGGAACGGGCACATAAACCCCAGAATCTGCAGGTAGCTGCCGGCTTTTTCCTGGTGAAATACGAATTTGCCGAAGGCAGGGCCGAAGAACAGAAAGAAACCGAGACAGAAAAAGCCGAGAAGCAGACAATAGCGCACGGAGCGATGGACAGCGCGGGCGATGGTGTGATCCTGGCGCAGAGCCTGAGCCTCCGAGACGGCGGGCAGCAGCATGACGGCGATGGAGCCGGTGAGCGCTGTGGGAAAGAGGATAAACGGGAGCGACATACCGTTCAGGATGCCGTACTCGCTGAGCGCGGCCGCCGTGTCCAGACCGAATATGCGCAGTCTGTCCGGGATGGCTATGGATTCCACACTCTGCAGGAAATTCTGGATGACCCGCCCTGCGGAGAGCGGAACTGCCATCGCAAAAAGTTCCGGGAAGAGGGCAGCTATGGAAAAAGCCTTTCCGGATGCAGGGAAGGCATCTCCTGAGGGACGGCCAAGCTCCTTTTTAAAATTATGCCATATATATAGAAGAGAGAGAACGGAGGAGAAGATCTCCCCCGTGACCATACCGGTGACAGCGAGAGAAATATCCGGTGTGCCGCCTGCATTTTCAGCGAAAAAAGCGCTGCACAGAAACAGGACGGTTCCCACCCGTATCAGCTGTTCAAAGAGCTGGCTGAAGGCGGGGAAACCGGCGGACTTTTTTCCGTAGAAATAACCGTTCACACAGCTGTGAATACTGGATGCAGGGAATGTGAGAGCCAGGATCCTGAGAAGAGGGGCACAGCGCTCCTCCAACAGAAAACGGACTGCGATCTCCTCGCTGTGGAGATAGACAAAGCAGGAGATACAGACGGAGAGGAAGAGTGAGAGCAGCATGCCGGCTGCGAGGACGGTGTAACTGCGAAGACTCTCCGCGGATGCCGCGCTTTTTCCACTGGCTCCGGATCGAGCCAGACGTCTCTCGGTGGCACTGGTGGTGGCGGTGATGCGGGAGATGGCCGTCTGGAAGCCTGCCACGGAGAGGGAATAGGAGAGGGCTATAACAGGGCTGATCAGTTGGTAGATACCGATGTTTTCCGCGCCGAAACTGCGGGAGAGAAAAATGCGGTAAAAAAAGCCGATGACGCGGCTGATCATGCCTGCGGTGGTGAGCAAAAGAGCACCGCTTAAGATACGGCTGTTCCGGATCCTATGGGAAAGGGTGGAGAAGGAAAAGTATGGTTTCATAAAGGAATTCTCCTGATTTTGCGGACAGATAACTCTGTTAAATATATGCGGTGTTTTTTTCTAAAATAATTATAAAATCAGAAATTTCTCAAAAACAAAAGAAAATAAGAGAAAGCATGAGAAAATAAGATAAAAAAAGAGAAAAAGATATATATACAGGCTTGCAAAGAAAAACAGATAAAACTAATATATGTTTTAGTTCTTAGCACTCGTTTTAAATGAGTGCTAACAATAGGCATAACCGCAAAAATAGCGGAACATTAAGGAGGTTTTGACATGAAGTTAGTTCCATTGGGTGACAGAGTTGTATTAAAACAGTTAGCAGCAGAAGAGACCACAAAATCCGGTATCGTACTGCCCGGTCAGGAGAAAGAGAAGCCGCAGCAGGCGGAAGTGATCGCGGTGGGGCCCGGCACGGAAGACGTAAAGATGGAAGTCGCAGTGGGCGATCAGATTATCTATTCTAAATATTCCGGAACAGAAGTGAAGCTGGAAGAAGAGAAGTATATTATTGTAAAGCAGGAAGACATTTTAGCAGTGATCAAATAAGAGGAGGCGTAAACTATTATGGCAAAGGAAATCAAATACGGAGCAGACGCAAGAAAGTCTTTGGAGGCAGGCGTAAATAAACTGGCGGATACCGTCAGGGTGACACTCGGACCGAAGGGCCGCAATGTCGTTCTGGATAAGTCTTACGGCGCTCCGCTTATCACAAACGACGGCGTGACCATCGCTAAGGAGATCGAGCTGGAGGACGCTTTTGAGAACATGGGCGCTCAGCTGGTGAAGGAAGTGGCGACAAAGACCAACGACGTGGCGGGCGACGGAACTACGACGGCGACGGTACTGGCGCAGGCTATGATCAGCGCGGGGATGAAAAACCTGGCTGCGGGCGCTAACCCGATGATCCTGAGAAAGGGTATGAAAAAAGCGACGGAGTGCGCTGTGGACGCGATCAAGGATATGAGCGCCAAAGTGACCGGCAGGGACCAGATCGCCAAAGTGGCGGCTATCTCCGCCAGCGATGAGGAAGTGGGCGAGATGGTTGCGGAAGCGATGGAGAAGGTTTCCAGAGACGGCGTTATCACGATCGAAGAGTCCAAGACCATGCAGACAGAGCTGGATCTGGTGGAAGGTATGCAGTTCGACAGAGGGTATATCTCCGCGTATATGTGCTCCGATATGGATAAGATGGAAGCGGTTCTGGAAGATCCGTATATTCTGATCACAGATAAGAAGATCAGCAACATTCAGGATATCCTTCCTGTTCTGGAGCAGATCGTACAGTCCGGCGCGAAGCTGTTAATCATCGCGGAAGATGTGGAGGGCGAAGCTCTCACAACGTTGATCGTCAACAAGCTGCGCGGCACATTCAATGTGGTGGCTGTGAAAGCGCCCGGATACGGCGACAGAAGAAAGGCTATGCTGGAAGATATCGCGATCCTGACAGGCGGCCAGGTGATCAGCTCTGAACTCGGTCTGGAGCTGAAGGACGTTGCGATGGATATGTTAGGGCGCGCGAAATCCGTTAAAGTGCAGAAGGAGAACACGGTTATCGTGGACGGCTGCGGCGAGAAGGATGCCATCAGCGCGAGGATCAATCAGATCAAGGGTCAGATCGAGGAGACCACATCTGATTTTGACAGAGAAAAACTGCAGGAGAGACTGGCTAAATTATCCGGCGGTGTAGCTGTGATCCGTGTGGGCGCTGCTACCGAGACGGAGATGAAAGAGGCAAAACTCCGCATGGAGGATGCCCTGAACGCTACGAGAGCAGCTGTGGAAGAGGGCGTTATCGCAGGCGGCGGTTCCGCGTATATCCACGCTTCCAAGAAAGTGGCAGCTATGGTAGACAGCCTGGTGGGCGATGAGAAGACGGGCGCAGAGATCGTATTGAAAGCTCTGGAGGCGCCTTTGTACCACATCGCTGCAAATGCAGGTCTGGAAGGCTCCGTAATTATCAATAAGGTGTACGAAGCTGAGGCAGGTTACGGCTACGATGTGCTGAAAGACGAATATGTGGACATGGTGGAAGGAGGTATTCTTGATCCCGCCAAGGTGACGAGAAGCGCTCTGCAGAATGCGACCAGCGTTGCAAGCACTTTCCTGACCACAGAGTCCGCAGTGGCAAATATCAAGGAAGAAACTCCTGCAATGCCGGCAGGAGGCGGCATGGGGATGATGTAATTACCCTGAGCCATGCATCGATAAAAACAGAAAGGCCCCGGCCGCAAGCTTGCTTGCGGCCGGGGTTTTTTGAAAGCATTTCAATCCATCCGCTATTTTCCATATGTTTTGTGCTATAATGTTCTATAAGATACTGCTATAGGATTCCATTATACTATTTTTTACAGAAAGGACGATCCCATGACTTCACAATTCTCCCGCACGGCCCGCATCCTCGGCGAAAACACGATAAAGATTCTCTCCGATAAACACATCGCCATCTTCGGTCTCGGCGGCGTGGGGGGCTACGTCGCCGAGGCTTTGGTTCGCAGTGGTATCGGAAAATTTGATCTGATCGATCATGACAAGATAGATATCACCAACTTAAACCGCCAGATCATCGCCACTCATAAGACCATCGGAAGAGACAAGGCTGAGGTCATGAGAGAACGCATGCTGGATATCAATCCCGCTGCAGAAATCACGATACATCCTTGTTTTTTTCTGCCTGAGAATGCGGCGGATTTTGACTTTCAGAGATACGATTATGTGGTGGATGCCGTGGACACCGTGACGGCAAAGATCGAGCTGGTTTTGCGCGCAAGAGAGGCGGGGGTGCCGATCATCAGCTCTATGGGTACCGGCAATAAACGAAATCCCGCCATGCTGGAGGTGGCGGATCTCTATAAAACATCCGTGTGTCCTTTGGCGAGAGTGATGCGGAGAGAGCTGAAAAAGCGGGGCGTAGAAGAACTGAAAGTGGTCTACTCCAGAGAGGAATCGCTCAAACCGAAAGAGACGGAGAGCACGGAAAAGGATACCTCGCGCGACGAAAGAGCCATTCCCGGCAGCACAGCCTTTGTGCCGCCAGCCGCAGGGCTTCTGATCGCATCGGAGGTGGTGAGGGATCTGATACAGGGAGACAGTTTCACAGCCTTTTCCTGACCGTTCTTCTTCCCGGAGTTCTGATCTGTTGTCATTGCCCGGCTTCGAATTGGGAGAATAGGCTGGAATATATTGCTGCCATTAACAGCGTCACTTTGGACGAGTTTGACAAAATAATATTATAAACAATATTATATTTTATTGACAATAAATAAAAATATAAATATAATTTTAGTGAATTGACAAACAGTTTCCGGTCAGATATTCTCGGATAATGGATAAAAAGCCGATGAAGCTGGATGGCAGGTAAGCGGAAGGGATAGATAAGCAAGGATTCGGGAGGAGGAATGCAGATGGGGAAATATAACAGCGTCACTTTGGACAGGGATCGGGCTTTCGACGTGAACAGCTTGCAGGAGCTGCTCACCCAGGGGAAATCCATTTTGAATGAATATGTGGGTACATTCCCCGCCCCTTGGGGCGCAAGGAAACTTTAA
>CANRWP010000074.1 GCA_947643595.1 uncultured bacterium
TCATCGCCAATGTCGCAATAAAAGGCGCAATATTTAAAAACGCAACCATGGAACCTGATATTGTCCCGATAGCCAATGCCATCAATAAAACCATAAAGATGGACGCAATCCCATGTCCACCCTGTATCAGCCCCGCAGTCAGGCATACTACAATACATACATAGGATCCGGTGGATAGATCGATACCCCCTGTTATGATAATAATCAGCATGCCAATTGCACAGATCGCATAAATCGAATTCTGTATCAAAACTGACAAAAGATTATTTTTTGTCAAAAACGCCGGCGATAAAAAACAGCTGGCAATAAATAATATAATAAAAGCAATGATGACAAAATTTGTCAATGCGAACTCAACAAATTTTTTTAAACCGCTTTTTTCTATTTTTATTTTCTCCATTATAGCTCCTCCTAAGCAATTCCTGCCGCATAACGCATGATTGCATCTTCACTTAATTCCTCTTTCGACAATTCTCCATGTACTTTTCCTTCATACATGATATATACCCTGTCGCTCATACCGATCACTTCCGGAAGGTCAGAGGAAATCATGATTATGGTATTTCCCTGCGCTGCCAGCTCCTTCATGATCATATATATATCATATCTTGCCCCGACATCAACGCCTCTCGTGGGTTCATCCAGGATCAGTATGCCGGGATTTGTGGCGAGCCATTTGGCAAGTACGACCTTCTGCTGGTTGCCGCCGCTGAGGCTGCTCACCGCATTTTCGATATCCTCTGTTTTGATCCGCAGGTTTTCTTTCAGCTCATTTACTATTTCTCTTTCTTTTTTGTGAGAAAGAACACCATATTTTATAATTCTTGATAAGGATGCCATCGATATGTTAAAACGGATCGACTGTCCTAAAATAAGTCCTGTCGTCTTCCGGTCCTCTGTCACATACCCTATTCCCGCCTTGATCGCGTCCGCAGGTGTACGGAATCTCACTTTTTTCCCATTCAGCAGAATCGTTCCTTTTCCTTTCATCTGATAGGCGCCCACAACCGCCTGCATAAGCTCCGTCCTCCCGGCGCCAAGCAATCCGGATATGCCGACAATTTCACCTGCCCTGAATTTCATGGAAACATTTTCTGCAATATTCATATCATAAAGCGGATGCGGGGTCGAATATTCCGAGATCTCCAATGTGACTTCCCCCGCCCTGGTCTCTATCTGCGGATACATATTCTCCATTTTTCTGCCCACCATCGCTGACACCAGTTCATCCACCGTAATATCATTCACATCAAAAGTATCTATCATTTTTCCGTCGCGCATGACAGATACCCTGTCAGCCAGCTTAAATACCTCATCCAGACGATGCGTGATATAAATAATGGAAATCCCTGTTTCCTTCAATCTGCCCAGCATCTCGAGCAGAAAATCGATCTCCCGTCCTGTCAGCGGAGCTGTCGGCTCATCTAATATTAACACATTCCCGCCCCGATATACCGCTTTTGCAATTTCTACCAGTTGCTGCTGTCCCACGCTCAAAAATTTAATCTTTGTTTTCACATTTAAATCCAGAGAAAATCGATGCAGAATATCCTGTGCGTCCGCATACACCTTTTTCCAATCCACACCGAGAGCTGACATCGGGTGGTTTCCCAGAAATATGTTTTCAGCTATGCTCAGATCCGGGATCAATTCCAGCTCCTGATGCACGATCGTTATCTTCTCTTTTCCGGCATCCTTCGGGGAACCTATTTTCACCTTATTACCCTGCAGAAAGATATCTCCTCTGTAGGAGTTTGCCGAAAATTTTCCTGTGAGCACATTCATCAATGTACTTTTTCCTGCGCCGTTTTCCCCGCACAGCGCATGAATCTCACCTGCCTTTACCCTGAAATTCACCTGATCCACAGCGGTCAGTCCGCCAAATTTTTTGGTGATATCCTTCATCTCTACTACGTATGTATCGTTCATTCTTCCACCGCCTAATCCAGTATTGATGAGAAATGCCGGAAAATTCCGGCATTCCTCATGATTTACCTTTGCTTATATAGAGAGTTTAGTATGTTGAAGCCGGATCATAATAATCTTCCACATTTTCTGTCGTCACCAGGTCATTCATGACGTAATAGGTAGAAGGCGTCGATACGCCGCTGGCCTGCAGCGCTGCCATATATACTGCCCATTTTCCCATCTGTCTCGGATCGTTAAATGCGTCTGCCACAACACCTTTGTCCCCGTTTTTGATCCACTCCAACACGGATTTTCTGCCATCGATGGAACAGATCAACACATCGCCGTCCTTCTCGAGCTGCTCCAACGCTGCTACCGCTCCCTGTGAACCGCCGTCACATGCCGCAAAGATAACATCCAGATCCGGATTTGCCTGCATCACATCAAGCGTCGCGTTCATGGCCGGCTCAGGCTGCCATTCATAGTACTGATACGCCACGATCTCCAGATTGTTCTTTCCATATTTGTCCAGCATATAATCTGTCCATCCCATAACCTCTCCCCATCTGCGGCGATCGGATTCCGCATTCTGAGGTGAAGCGGAGAGAACCAGCGCTTTTACTTCGTCTTTCCAGCCATATGTCTCATCATAGTAACGGGCAAGCTCAAAACCTGCCTTATAGCCGGAATCTTCCACATCTGCAGACACAAATGTGTAGGATCCGCTGAACTCAACCGCCTGATTTACAATCGTCAGCGGAATGCCTGCCGCCGCGATCGAATCCAGACCTACATTGGAAGAATTATACGGATTTACAATAATGGATTCCATACCCAGATTGATCAGCGTCTCAACATCTGATATCTGCTGGTTCATATCATCGTTCGCGTCATAAATCGTCAGATTTACTCCCAGATAATCCGCCTCCGCCTGTGCGAAATCAACAAGCTGTTCATACCACTCTGATCCCGCAATCCTGTGCTGTGAAAAACCGATGTTCATCCCTGCAAACTGATTTTCTGTTCCTATCATCTGTGTGGCCAGAGCTCCCCGCTCTTCCGGCGTCGCCTGAAAAGCTCCATTTACAATGTCTTCCCCATTGGGATCTACAGCCTGCGCATAATCAATCACCAGCTTTGCTGTTCCCTCGAATGCTCCTTCCGCCTCTATCGCTTCCGCTGTTCCTTCCTGGGTCTCCTCTGCCGTTGCAGCAGCAGGTTCCGCCGTCTCTGTTCCCGCATTGTTTCCGCAGCCCGCAAGTACGGAAACCGCCATCGCTGCAACAAGGATCAGACTGCTGATTTTCGTAAGTTTCTTTTTCATTCTTTCTCTCCTTAATGTTTTTTATAATTTTTCTTCAGTTCTTGCAATGATGTCCTCCTGTACATCCTTTGAAAGCTGTGTAAAATATGCACTGTATCCTGCCACACGGACCAAAAGATTTGCATACTTATCCGGTTCCTTCTGTGCATTCAAAAGCGTCTCTTTGCTGACTACATTGAATTGTATCTGATTGCCGCCCATCGCAAAATACTGATCAATAATACTTACAAACCTTTTTAAGCCATTGTTTCGGTTAATGTGCACAACATTTTCCATTTCCCATCCATCCTTTCTTTACATAATCGTTTTTATGCTGTTTTCATTATAGCCAGTATGTATTTTTTTCAAAACCTATTATATTTTGCTAAAAGTGTACAATTTTTAGGTGTAAAAAATTATTGTCAGAATAATTCTTCCGGACTGAATTTCATATTGTACAGCGAACCGCACGAAAGCAGTTCATTGTGCAATTTTGCGACGGAAGCAATCGCAGCTGTCGGCCCGTTAACATCTGTCCCCCTCATCGGCGACTGGCCATCCGCCACAGACATATATGCATCACGCCCATCAGGCGTTGCGCCGCACACATGTCCAAACGGAGTATTGCTGGAAACCGTGCTTGTAGAACAATGCAATGTCCCCCCGATAGGACCTCTGCCATATCTGGTATTTTTATAAGAAGAAAGTTCTATCGCGATCATAGCTAACATATCCCGGGCAATAAAATCCACCTCGTCGATATCATTTCCATACTTGGGAACTGCCAGACACATGGCCTTGATCTGCGGTCCGGTCGGAGCCGTCCCCTCATCCTGCCAGTTTGTCTCCAACGCATGCTGTAGCTGCGCCCCTGAGATCACTCTGTCTTCAAATACCAGTTTTTTGATCGCGTACAGACTGTTTGCAATATTAGCTGTTCCAATCGTCTGCTGTCCGGTCAGATCGTACTTGGCTCCCCCCTGCTTGATCGGCTTTCCGCGGGGGATGGTCGTGGTGGGACATGCGCATATAGCGGCTATAGGTTCCTCCATCTTATCCTCCCAGACCTGATCGATCGTATTCTCAAGGATCGCCTCCATCCTAATATAATATTTCATCTGATCTACAAAGGCATCTTCCACCTCCTGATAGCTTTCAAAGGTTGACAGATCTTTTCCGTTTCTGTTCTTGTGCAGACAGATACCTGTTCTGGGATCTCTGCCATTGTATAAAGTCATTTCCAATACCTTTGTACAATTTAACCAGGCTCCCCCGGTACGCCCACCCAGTAATCCCGGCGCTCCCGGTTCAATACAGCCGATGATGCAATAGTTGTAAGCATCTTTCATCTCATATCCCCTGTTCATCATCGCACGGGTATATGTCTCATCATTAAAAATGGAGGGCAGGCCCAGTCCCAGCCTCACCACTTCCGCCACACGCATTTTAAATTCCATGGGCGTATTTTTATGGAAACGCACTGTCAAAGACGGCTGCGGTATTCTCGTATTGTAAGTCGCATCCAACGCGATATAGCTCATATCATTGGTAGCGTCAGCCATGGTCTCCGGATTCACGCCGCCGATCGTCAGATTCTGGAACATCGGCACCCCGCGGAAAAAGTCTGTATCTACCCAGCTCCGCACTTTGTTACACCCATATATCTGAAGGAAAAAATTCTCTGTCAATTCCATCGCCAATTCTTTTGTCAGTGTGCCGTCTGCGATTCCCTTTTCATAATAAGGCTGCATAAACTGATCAAAACGTCCGAAGGAGATACCTGCCCCGTTATCTTCGATCTGGATACAGATATGGGTCAGAGTGATAAACTGCAGAGCCTCCTTAAAATTGCGCGCAGGATTTTCCGGCACATGCCGGCACATATCCGCTATGTCCAAAAGCTCGCCTTTTCTGATCTCATCCTTTTCTTCCGCAGCCAGTTTTTCCGCAAGTTCCGCATATCTTGCTGCAAATCTGATGATCGCATTCGCGCTGATCTTCGCCGCCTCATAAAAATCTTTCTTTTTGATACAATCGGGATCGTTTTTATAATCTATATTTTCTAATCCTTTTTCGCATCCCTCGATGATCTTTCTCAGGCCGTTCTGGATCAGCCAGGGATGGTCAGGCGCATAATGCCCGTCTCCGCCCTGGAAATAAGCTCCGATATCAGCTGCTTTAATATTGAAATGCGTGTCGATCGCCTCTTTCGGCAGACGGGTGCACAAAACGTCTGTAATTGTATTTCCTTTCCACCAATCACAAAATTCCCGTATATCTTCCATGTCCTCCTCCCGCAGGATATAGCGGTCCTCGGGACGTTTATCCGGGAAATAGGGATCTCCCTTGATCATTTCATCTTCCATCCACTGTACATCAAACTCCGGAAATAGCGGCGCCCACCTGGGATGAGATGCCTGATTTCCCGCAAAAAAGCTTCCCGGCATGATATAAATGCTCATATTCTGCAATACATAATCAATGCCATTCGCCCTTCTGACGATCGGAACCTGATCCGGGTGGTTCCTGTAATATTCTGTAAGCAGTCTGGCTCTTTCTACACAAATACCATATTTAGAAGAGGTAATATACTTGTATAAAGCATCAATACGCTCCGTCCGCACAGGATCTGTTGAAATTTGGTAAGAATCTTTTACTTTCATCTTTCCCTCCCAATTATGAATAAAGTTTTTTGTGACTACATTTATTTTAATGACCGTCCTATTTTTCTGAAACCTATGATTTTTAGTTAAAGGTGTCATATTTTTACTTTTCTATGGGATAGCCAACCCCGGTTACTTATGCTAAAATAAATTTGAAAAAAATCAACAGCAGAAAGGAGCTATCATTTATATGTTTATCACAAATGACATCAAATATCTCGGCGTAAACGACCATGAGGTCGATCTTTTTGAGGGGCAGTACAGCGTGCCGAATGGCATGGCTTATAATTCCTATGTGGTCTGCGATGAAAAGACCGCCGTATTTGACACGGTGGACGCCAGCTTTACGGATGCCTGGCTCCATAATCTGAACGAGGCGCTCTCCGGCAAGGCGCCGGATTATCTGATCGTACAACACATGGAGCCCGACCATTCCGCCGGCATCCACGCTCTGATGGATAAATATACTCAAACTACTATCGTCGCCACCGCCCAGGCTTTCCGTATGATGAAACAGTTCTTCGGGCAGGAATTTGAAGAGCGCAGGATCGTTGCTGCCGAAAAGAGCACTCTCTCCCTCGGCAGACATACTCTCACCTTCGTCACCGCTCCCATGGTGCACTGGCCTGAAGTTATGGTGACCTATGATGATGTGGACAAAGTCTTATTTTCCGCGGATGCCTTCGGTAAATTCGGCGCGCTGGATGTGGAGGAAGACTGGACCTGTGAAGCCCGCCGCTACTATATCGGGATCGTCGGCAAATACGGTATGCAGGTGCAGGCGCTCTTAAAAAAAGCCGCTGATCTGGACATTCAGAAGATCTGCCCGCTGCACGGTCCTGTCCTCACCGAAAATCTGGACTACTATCTGAATCTCTACCAAATCTGGTCCTCCTACGGCGTGGAATCTGACGGGATTATGATCGCCTACACATCCGTCTATGGCCATACAAAAGAAGCCGCCGTACTGCTGGCGGAAAAACTGGAGGCAAAAGGCTGCCCTAAAGTCGTTCTCTGCGATCTGGCAAGAGAAGATATGGCGGAAGCCGTAGAGGATGCTTTCCGCTATGGAAAACTGGTTTTGGCCACCACGACTTACAACATGGATATCTTTCCTTTCATGAAACAGTTTATCCATCATCTGACGGAACGCAACTTCCAGAACCGCAAGATCGCTATTATTGAAAACGGTTCCTGGGCGCCTGCCGCAGCCCGCACAATAAAGAAAATGCTGGAGAACAGTCAGAATATTACTTATACGGAAACCGGCATTACCATCTGCTCGGCACTGACCGATGAAAATAAGGCTGATCTGGATAAACTGGCCGACGAACTTCTCGCATAACCATACAGGATCAGATATGTACAGGAGAAAAAACAGAAAGAAAATCGTATTTATCATAAGTGCTCTGCTGATATTCTGCGCGGCGGGAATCGGCGGAGTGCTGGCATATCGCTGCATAAATGAGCGCAGGACTGCTGCAGCTGTCAGCATTTCGACAGATGCCGGGGATACCGCCGACCTTCAGGACGCGGAAAGTGTATCGGAAAACGGCGCCCCGGAGACAGCATCGGAAACAACGGAATCAGCAGAATCGGAAACAGAGGAAGACGATACCGTCCTGCAGGAGCGCGTCAAGGTTAAGGGAATCTATGTCACCGGTCCCATGGCAGGCAGCAGCTCCATGGAGGACCTTATCCGCCTGATCGATGAGACCGAATTAAACACCGTAGTCATTGATGTGAAAAACGATGAGGGGAATATCACTTATCAAATGGATATGGAAACCGTACAGAATATGGGCGCCTGCATCAATTATATCAGCGATATGGAATCTTTGATGACTACGCTGAAAGAACATAATATTTACACCATCGCCAGGATCGTCTGCTTTAAGGACCCCTGCCTGGCTCAGGCGCGCCCGGAGCTCGCGCTGAAAAAAGCCGATGGCACGGCAGTGACCGATGCCTACGGACTGGCATGGGTCAACCCCTGCGAGGCGGGTGTATGGGAATACCTGACCGAAGTCGCCCTGGCGGCCGCAGATATGGGATTTGACGAAGTTCAATACGACTATGTGCGTTTTCCCATCGGTACCGACGCGGATGCGGCTGATTATGGCGTGGTCATGGAGAGTGACACAAGAGAAAAGATGATAACGGGCTTTCTGAGTTATGCGACTAAGCGATTACATGAAAAAGGAATCCCGGTCTCAGCGGATGTGTTCGGAACCATCATAGGAAGTGAGGTGGATATAGAACGTGTAGGTCAAAATTATACGGCTATGGCAGATACCATCGATGTCCTCTCCCCCATGGTGTATCCCTCGCATTACGGCAACGGTGTGTTCGGGTACCGTGTGCCGGATGCAGAACCATACGGGACCGTGTTTGCGGCTCTCACCGATTCCAATGAGGAGTTGCAGGCGGTAAAAGAAACGGACAGAGCTATTGTGCGTCCATGGCTTCAGGCTTTCACCGCCACCTGGATCGACGGACATATCTCCTATGGCGGAGAACAGATCAGAGAACAGATCCAGGCGGTCTATGATGCCGGATATGAGGAGTGGATTCTCTGGAATGCCCGCAACCACTATGAATCAGAAGGTTTGCTGCCAGACAGTGGAGCGACCTCCGACTAGCATAAATCCAGTTTCTCATAGATATCCAGATTATCAAACGTGCTGAAATAATCCTTCGTTGTCTCCGCGCGGCGGATCAGCTTCACACTGCCGTCCTCCTTCAGCAGAAGTTCGGCCGAGCGCAGCTTGCCATTGTAATTGTATCCCATGGAAAACCCGTGCGCTCCGGTATCATGGATATACAGATAATCTCCCATCTCGATCTCCGGCAGCATCCTGTCTATGGCAAACTTGTCGTTATTTTCGCACAGAGACCCCGCCACATCATACATGTGGTCACAGGCGGCATCCTCCTTTCCCAGCACCGTGATATGATGATAGGCTCCGTACATGGCAGGGCGCATCAGATTTACGGCGCAGGCATCCACACCAATATATTCCTTGTGAATGTGTTTCTCATGGATCGCCTTCGTCACAAGAGCGCCGTAAGGCCCCATCATAAACCGGCCCATCTCCGTATAGATCATCACATCGTCCATACCGGCGGGAACCAGAACTTTCTCATAAGCCTTTCTCACGCCCTCTCCGATCTCATAGATATCGTTGGGCTCCTGATCCGGCGTGTAGGGAATTCCGACGCCGCCTGAGAGATTGATAAATTTGATGTGCGCGCCTGTCTCTTCCTTCAACTTCACCGCCAGCTCAAAAAGCTGTCCCGCCAGCATCGGATAATATTCGTTTGTCACCGTATTGCTGGCCAGAAAAGCATGGATACCGAAATGTTTCACACCCTTTCTCATCAGGATCCGATAAGCTTCCACCATCTGACTCGGCGTCATGCCATATTTAGAATCCCCGGGGTTGTCCATAATGCCGTTGCTCATCTGAAATACACCGCCCGGATTATAGCGGCAGCTCATAGTCTCCGGCAGCTTCCCGCCGCAGGCCTCCTCGCAGAAATCAATGTGAGTGATATCGTCCAGATTGATGATCGCCCCCATCCTGTTCGCATAAGTGTACTCCTCCGCCGGCGTATCGTTGGAAGAAAACATCACCTGTTCTCCCGACAATCCGATCGCCGCACTCAGCATCAGTTCCGTCATGGAGGAACAGTCGGCTCCGCAGCCATACTCCGCCAGAATCTGCATCAAATAGGGATTAGGCGTCGCCTTTACAGCAAAGTATTCCCGAAATCCGGGATTCCATGAAAAAGCTTCTTTCACCGCCCTGGCGTTCTCTCGGATCCCTCTCTCGTCATAAATGTGAAACGGAGTCGGATATTTTCCTGTGATCTCCTCTACCTGTGTTTTTGTTATAAAAGTTTTTTTTGACATTTTTCGTTCCCTCTGACTGTTCTTTTGTCTTTTATCTGCATTCATGCCTCTTTCACAGAGGGCTTTCCCAACTTCAAATACATATGTGTGGTCGAAATATCGGAATGTCCTAACATTTCCTGCACACTCTTTAAATCCGTTCCGTTCTCCACCTGATGCGCCGCAAAAGTATGCCGCAGCGTATGGGGCGTAATATCTTTCGTGATGCCTGCCTTCCTGGCATAACTCTTTATCAGCTTCCAGAACCCCTGTCTGCTCATCGACGTTCCGGAACAGTTTACAAACAGGATATCTTTCGCCTCATTGGAAGCCATGTGATTCCTCGCCCTGATCAGATAACGCCGCAGCGCCTCCTGCACCTGACTGTCGAAAGGTATCATTCTCTCCCTGTCCCCTTCCCGGCAGATCAGAAAGCCCATCTGCATATTTACATCCGATACTCTCAGACTGATCAACTCTGAAACTCTGATTCCGGTGGCATACAGCAGTTTTAGCATGGCGCTGTCCCTTATCTCCTTATCGGAACTCCCGGAGGGCTGATTCAACAACTGTTCCATCTCCTCGACAGATAAAATATCCGGTGTCTTCCTTTCCACCCGCGGCGCTTTCAGACAATCAGAAATGTCTTTGCGCACCAGACCTTCTTTCAAAAGATAGTGGTAAAAAGCTTTGATCGAGGCGATACTCCTGGATATGGTGGAAGCTTTGAACTTCTTTCGCTCCATATATGCCATATACTTTTTTAAATTTTCCTCCGTCACCTCATCCACTGCCGGAGACCCCGCCGTTATTTCCAAGTAGATGCGCAGTTTGGTCAAATCGCGCCTGTAGGACATCTCCGTATTGAACGATGTCTTTTTAATATTGTGCAAATATGAAATAAAAGCCTCTATCTCCCGTTCCATCTCCCTCATACCTCTCTTCACAATCAATTTACATAATATTATATTTCTGAGGGAAAAGCAATGTATAATTAAAAAAGCTTCAGTATAACTTTCAAAATCGGCGGATTCATATACGCCTCCACAAAGCAGCCAGCGGCAATGATCATCATGCAAAACAGCATGCGCAATCCCTTTTTCAAGAAAACTCTTCCTCTGTCTCTGCCGGGAAACTCTCCCGATATTCTCCGGAAGTACATCGCCTTACACAGCTCGCAGCATTCCACCGACAACACCAGATAAGTCGGCAGTAAAATGAGCTGTTGGGGCAAAAGGCTGCCCGCGATCAACGCTAACCCCTTTGTGCCATAACGTATCATACTTCCCGATGTAAAAATCCCTATGGCAAGTCCGCTCCATATCTGGTATAAATATGCGGCAACTCCACCGAGATAAGTGGTGGACAAAACAATGAGAAGCATCGCCGTCCCGAGGCGCTGCATCAGAATCGTGGGCAACAGCTTTCCGATATCCGGCTCCAGATATTTTATCGGACTGAGCGTATAACTGTCCAGAAACCCCGTATTGTAGAGCAGACTCTCCTGTTTTATGACCATCCCCAGAATCCCGGCAAAAAAACCAAAAAACAAAGTGTAAAACAATTTTGCCATCTGCTCCGCATCTTCTGTCCCATGAAAATAATGAAAAACACTTCCGATCATAATTAGGACTTCCTCTGACATTTGTAAAATATATGAAAAAGTCCTGTCGGATATGCTATGCCAAATCGGCTACAGTTTTTTGTCTGTGAGGAAGCTCTTGTATGTCATGATCGCGCCGACCGTCTTGGAATCCTCTATCTTCCCATCGTAGATCATCTGCACAAGCTCATCCAGCTCGCATGCCTTCACATCGATAAACTCATCCTCGTCCAGATGCTGGCTCTCCCGGCGCTTTAAATTCCTCGCCAGATAAATGTCAATTTTTTCATTGCAAAAAGCCACTGTCGTGTAAATGCTCAGCAGAAACTGTACATCCCCGGCAATATAGCCGGTCTCTTCCTCCAGCTCCCGGATCGCCGCCGTCTCAGTCGGCTCATCGGCACCGTTGAGCCCTCCCGCCGGAATTTCCAGCGTATAGCGGTCCAGCGCATTTCTCCACTGGCGCACCATCAGAAGTTTTCCGTCCTCCCGCACAGCCAGCATCGCCGCCGCGCCCTTATGTCCGATAAAATCCCATTTTACCACGTTTCCATTGGGAACCTGCACGGTATCCTGATAGTAATCTATGATCTTGCCGTTATGAACAAGTGTCCTGCCAAGGCGTTTGAACTCTTCAGACATGTTAGCCCCATCCCTTTCTATTTCTTTTCTTTCAATATTTTTTCAATGCTGACCAGTTTTACGCATAATACGAACAGTTTCGTCGCCTCCTTCATCTCCTCAAGAGACGGATAGGAGGGAGCAATCCGAATATTGCTGTCCTTCGGATCGATGCCGTAGGGATAGGTTGCCCCTGCACCTGTCAGCACCATGCCGCCTTCCTTACATTTTGCGACGATCGCTTTGGCACAGCCTTCCGGCGCGTCAAAGGAGATAAAATAGCCACCCAGCGGATTGGTCCACTCACCGATTCCAAGACCGCCAAGTTCCTTTTCCAGCGTATCCAACACCAGACTGAATTTCGGGCGGATCAGTGCTGAATTTTTCATCATTTGCGCTCTCAATCCCTCTTTGTCTCTGTAATATCTCGCATGGCGCAGCTGATTTATCTTATCCGGTCCGATCGTCTGAACTGTCATGGCCTTTTTAAACCACTCAAGGTTCTTTGCTGAACTCGCCACAGCGGAAATACCCGCGCCCGCAAAGCTGATCTTGGAAGTGGAGGCAAACTCAAATACCATATCCGGATGTCCCGCCCTCTCACACTCCGACAAAATCTCCAAAAGTACGTCTCTCCTGTCCTCATACAGATCATGAATGCAATAGGCATTATCCCAATAGATTCTGAAATCTTCTGCAGCGGGCTCAAGGGCGGCAAAACGCTTCACCGTCTCATCGGAGTAGGTGTATCCCTGGGGATTGGAATACTTCGGCACACACCAGATACCTTTTACGGCAGCATCCTCCTTCACATATTTCTCCACCAGATCCATATCCGGACCATCCTTTGTCATTGGCACGGTGATCATCTCAATTCCAAAATACTCTGTCACCTTAAAATGCCTGTCGTAGCCTGGCGCAGGACATAAAAACTTTACCTTATCCAGTTTGCACCACGGAGTACTTCCGCACACCCCGTGCGTCATGGAGTGAGACACCGTGTCAAACATAAGAGATAGACTGGCATTTCCGTCGACGATCACATTCTCCGGCTTTGTCTCCAGCATCTGTGCTATCAGTCTCTTCACCTCGGGAATGCCATCCATAACGCCGTAGTTTCTGCAGTCCACCCCGCTCTCCGTCTTCAAAACAGATTCGGAATTCAGTACATCCAAAAGAGGCATTGCCGTATCAAGCTGTTCCGGCGCCGGTTTTCCTCTGGACATATCCAGCTTTAAACCTTCCGCTTTGATCTCTTCAAACTGTGCTGCCAGTTCACTGTGCAGTTCCTCCAGTTCCTGCCTGCTCATCTTCTGAAGTGTTTTCATGATAACTCCTCCTGCTCATTTCTATATTATGCATTCTATCTCACGTTGCGTATTATTGTATACAATAATCCACTCCTGATATTCTACTACAATAAAGCAAAAACAGGCAATAGAAAAACCATAAAAATTAAAGCCGAAAATAGTTTGATTTTGAGATAAATAGCACAAAAAAAGCCCTGCAGCTATTCGCTGCAGGACTTACTTTTCATGTACTATTTTGCATAATCAACTACGCGGCTTTCTCTGATCACATTGACTTTGATCTGCC
>CANRWP010000075.1 GCA_947643595.1 uncultured bacterium
CCATCGTGCCGAGCGCACCGTAGCGGGTATGGGAGTCCGATCCCAGGATCATCTTCCCGACGCCCGCAAGCATCTCCCTCGCATACTGATGGATAACCGCCTGATGCGGGGGTACATAGACGCCGCCGTACCGTTTCGCGCAGGTCAGCCCGAACATGTGATCATCCTCATTGATCGTGCCTCCCACCGCGCAGAGCGAGTTGTGGCAGTTCGTCAACACATAGGGCATCGGAAATTTCTCAAGCCCTGACGCCCGCGCCGTCTGAATAATACCCACAAACGTGATATCATGGCTTGTCAGCTTGTCAAACCGGATCTTCAGCCGGTCCATGGAATCCGACGTATTGTGTGCCTTTAAGATCCCGTAGGCCATCGTCTCCTTCGCCGCTTCCTCTTTCCCGATCTCAAGCCCTGTCTTCTGTCTTACTTCCGCTGCCGCCTCATGACTGTCAGCAATCAGTTCCTCACCGTTCACCAGCCATGCGCCGCCTTTATACAATTCAACCATACTCTCTCCTTTTTTATCACTATTTTTTGTGTCAAATAACGCCGCCCGGTCACATATATATCCCTGAAATACCCCTGAAAAACGCCGGTGCTTGGCGAATGCGAAATTTTTATGGAAAATTTCGTATGAGCTTAGCATCCGCTGCGTTTTCCCCGGAGCGCGAGCGTGGTTCGAAGGGATATATATATGACCGGGCAGACGCCTTGATCACTCCAATTTATTTTTTAACCGGCAGCACCACTTTATCCAGATGCCATATCTCGTCCACGTACTGCTGTATCGTCCGATCCGATGTAAATTTGCCGGAACATGCCACATTCAGGATGGCTTTCTTCGCCCATCCCTGCTCATCGCGGTAAGCCGCTTCCACTCTTCTCTGCGCTTCCGCGTAAGCCTTGAAGTCTTTCAGAATAAAGTACCTGTCCGCCTTGCTCGTAGACTGTGTATTCAGCAGAGAATTATACAGGGTACGGAACAGTTCCGTGTCATTCGGGGAATAGGTTCCGTTGATCAGCTGCATCAATACTCTCCTGACATCCTGATCGTTGTTGAATATCTCCATCGGATCATAACCGCCGAAGTTCTCAAAGCGGATCACTTCCTCGGAACTGAGGCCGAAAATAAACGCGTTCTCTTCGCCCACTTCCTCCACGATCTCCACATTGGCACCGTCCATCGTACCGATCGTCAGGGCGCCGTTCAACATAAACTTCATATTGCCCGTACCGGATGCCTCCTTACTTGCCGTGGATATCTGTTCGGAGACATCCGCCGCCGCGAAGATCATCTCCGCGTTGGAAACCCGGTAGTCCTCGATAAATACGACTTTGATCTTGCCGCCGATAGCGGGATCGTTGTTGATCACATCTCCCACCGCATTGATCAGCTTGATCGTCAGCTTCGCATTCTTATAACCGGCCGCCGCCTTCGCGCCAAAGATGAAAGTTCTCGGATAGAAGTCCATGTCCGGATGGTCTTTCAGTTCGTTATATAAGTACATCACATGCAGGATATTTAAAAGCTGCCTCTTGTACTCATGGAGCCTCTTTACCTGTACGTCGAAAATGGAGCGGGGATCCACTTCAATACCATTATGCTCCAGAATATAGTTTGCCAGGCGCACTTTGTTCTGGTACTTGATGTTCATGAACTCCTGCTGGGATTTCTTATCCTCCGCATAGATCTTAAGCCCCGCGATCTTCTGCAGGTCCGTGATCCATTCCGCGCCCACATGGTTTGTCACCCAGTTGGCGAGAAGCGGATTCCCGTGAAGCAAAAATCTTCTCTGGGTGATGCCGTTTGTCTTATTATTGAACTTCTCCGGCATCATCTCATAGAAATCTTTGAGTTCCTGATTTTTCAGGATCTCTGTGTGCAGCCTTGCCACGCCGTTGACGGAGTAACCTGCAGCGATCGCCAGATGCGCCATCTTCACCTGTCCGTCATACAGGATCGCCATTCTGCGCACTTTTTCATGATTACCGGGGTACATCTGCTCGATCCGCATGACGAATCTTCTGTTGATCTCCTCGATGATCTGGTAGATACGGGGCAGGAGCCTGGAAAACAGCTCGATCGGCCATTTTTCAAGAGCTTCGGACATGATCGTATGGTTTGTATAAGCGCAGGTCTTCGTGGTCACTTCCCACGCCTCATCCCACGACAGGAAATGCTCATCCATCAACAGCCGCATCAGCTCCGCGATTGCCACGGTAGGATGCGTATCGTTGAGCTGGAACGTCACCTTCTCATGGAACTTTCTGATATCATCATGCCGCTTCATATACTTTGCCACTGCCTGCTGTACGGAGGCGGAGATAAAGAAATATTGCTGTTTCAGGCGGAGCTCCTTGCCTGCATAGTGGTTATCGTTGGGGTAGAGCACCTCCACGATATTGCGGGCCAGGTTCTGCTGTTCCACTGCCTTCTGATAATCGCCCTTGTCGAAGGAATCGAGCTGGAAGCACTCCACCGGCTCCGCATCCCAGATGCGCAGCGTATTGACGATACCGTTGCCGTAACCGACGATCGGCATATCATAGGGAACCGCCTTGACCGACTGATACCCTTCCTGGCGGAAGTGGCTTCTGCCCTTCTCATCCACATACACGTTGACATAACCGCCAAATTTTACTTCCTTGGCATACTCCGGCCTCTTCAGCTCAAAGGGATTGCCATATTCCAGCCAGTTGTCCGGCACCTCTATCTGAAAACCGTCGCGGATCTGCTGTTTGAACATACCATAATGGTACCGGATACCGCAGCCGTAAGCCTCATATCCCAGCGTGGATAAAGAATCCAAAAAGCATGCCGCCAGACGTCCCAGACCGCCGTTTCCCAGCGCCGCATCCGGCTCCTGATCCTCTATCACATTGAGATCCACACCGAGTTCTCTCAGCGCTTCGCCCACGGAGTAATAAGCCTGCAGGTTGATAATATTGTTGCCCAGCGCACGCCCCATCAGGAATTCCATGGACATGTAATAGACCATCTTGGGGTCCTGTTTTTCATATTCTTTCTGAGTTTCCATCCAGTGATCCACCACGGCATCCTTGATCGCATAGGAAACCGCCTGAAAGATCTGCTGCGGTGTCGCCTCTTCCATCGTTTTTCTGTACAATGTCTTTACATTGTACAGGACGCTTCTTTTGAACAGTTCTTTATCAAAGGTTAACTTTTTCTGTTGTGATTTCAGTACCATAATCTCTCCCTCTCTTAACTTTTTCTCCTGATTACTCAGGGACTTTTATCGTTTCCTCACTCCCAATTCAACCGTTTCCCCGTTGACCTTCCATTCCTTCGCATCGGCGAGCGCCTCCTCGTAGAGGATCTCGTCCGCCAGCACTTTCTCGGAGATCGACGCCGCATTCTTCTTAACGATCTCAGCGATCTTCTCATTTCCTGTCACGGAGATACTGATATGATCCATGACTTCAAATCCGGCTTCCTTGCGCATGGTCTGGATCTTGCTGATCACCTCCGCAGAGAATCCCTCCTCCAGCAGTTCCGGCGTCAGGTTCGTATCGAGCACCACGGTCACCGCTTTGTCGGCCTGCGCCACAAATCCCTCCTTCTGAGATATCTCGATCAGCACATCCTCCTCCGCCAGGGAAATCTTTACGCCGTCCACCTCAAAGTCCAGCGTCCCTCCCTCTTTAAAGGATGTCACAGCCGCCATAGCCGAGAGTCCGTCGATATTTGACAGATAACTCCTGATGCCGCCGAGCTGTTTGCCGTACTTCGGTCCCAGCGTGCGAAGCTGCGGCTTGAAGCTGTAACTCGTATAGGAAGAGACATCTTCCGCAAATGTCACCTTCTTCACATTCAACTCATCCCTGACAATATCCCGATAGAACGCAGGCAGCTCGCTCTCCGCCTTAACGATCATCTCGCCGATGGGCTGGCGGTTCTTGATATTCGCCTCATTCCGCGCCGCTCTGCCGAGCACCACGATGCGGAGCACTTCCTCCATGTATTCTTCCAGCTCCTTATCGATATACGCCGCGTTCGCCGTCGGGAAATCGCACAGATGAATACTCTCCGGCGCATCCTGATCGATAGTGCACACCAGATTCCTGTATATTTCCTCCGTCATAAAGGGCACCATGGGCGCCGCGCACTTACAGATCTCCACCAGAGCAGTATAGAGCGTCATGTAGGCATTGATCTTATCCTGCTCCATGCCCTTTGCCCAGAAACGCTCCCTGCTTCTGCGCACGTACCAGTTGCTCATCTCATCCACGAAGTTGTCCAGCACTCTCGCCGCCTCGGGAAGCCTGTAGTTGTCCAGATGTTCATCCACCTGGCCGATCGCCGTATTTAATTTGGACAGCAGCCACTTATCCATCACCGGCAGCTTCTCATAATCCAGCGTATATTTCGTCGCGTCAAACCCGTCGATGTTCGCATACAATACGAAGAATGCATAGGTATTCCAGAGCGTGCCGAGGAACTTTCTCTGCCCTTCCTGGACCGCCTTGCCGTGGAAACGGTTGGGCAGCCAGGGCGCCGAATTGATGTAGAAATACCAGCGGATCGCATCCCCGCCGTAGGTCTCAAGCGCCTCAAAGGGATCGATCGCATTCCCCTTGCTCTTACTCATCTTCTGCCCGTTCTCGTCCTGTATATGTCCCAGCACGATCACGTTTTCAAAGGGCGATTTATTGAACAGCAGCGTGGACTCCGCCATCAGGGAGTAGAACCACCCTCTCGTCTGGTCCACCGCCTCGGAGATAAACTGCGCCGGGAACTGCGCCTCAAACAGTTCCTTATTCTCAAAGGGATAGTGGTGCTGCGCAAAAGGCATCGCTCCTGAGTCAAACCAGCAGTCGATCACCTCCGGCACACGCTTCATGGTGCCGCCGCACTCCGGACAGATGCAGGCGATCTCATCGATATAGGGCCTGTGCAGCTCCACATCCTTCGCCTTCTCATTTCCGGAAAGTTTATAGAGTTCTTCCCTGGAACCGATCGCCTCCTGGTGTCCGCAGCCCGCGCACTCCCAGATGTTGAGCGGCGTGCCCCAGTAGCGGTTTCTGGAAACGCCCCAATCCTGAATATTCTCCAGCCAGTTTCCAAACCGCCCCTCCCCGATGGAAGGCGGAATCCAGTTCACGGTCTTATTGTTTCTCACAAGGTCATCCCGCACGGCGGTCATCCTGATAAACCAGGACTCCCTCGCGTAGTAGATCAGCGGCGTATCACAGCGCCAGCAGAAAGGATAGTCATGCTCGAATTTCGGCGCGGAGAAAAGCTTCCCCTCCCTGTCCAGATCCACCAGAATATCCTTGTCCGCATCCTTGACAAACTTTCCGGCGTAGGGCGTCTCGCCGGTCATATTTCCCTTGCCGTCCACAAACTGCACGAAGGGCAGGTCGTACTTGCGCCCCACGTTCGCATCGTCCTCACCGAATGCCGGCGCGATATGCACGATACCGGTACCGTCGGACATTGTGACATAGCTGTCACATGTGATATAGAAGCCCTTTTTGTGCTGCTTCTCTGCCGCCTCGCCCGCACAGGCAAAGAGCGGTTCGTACTCCTTATGTTCCAGGTCCGTCCCGACATAAGTCTCCAGCACTTCATACGCCGGCTTTCCTTCCTCCGCCAGAGAGCCCAGCACACTGTCCAGAAGCTCTTTCGCCATATAGTAGATATAGCCGTCGGCAGCCTTCACCTTGCAGTAGGTATCCTTTGGGTTCACGCAGAGCGCCACGTTGGAGGGCAGCGTCCAGGGCGTAGTCGTCCACGCCAGGAAATAAGTGTTTTCCTCGCCCACCGTCTTAAAGCGCACCACCGCGGAGCGCTCCTTCACCGCCTTATAGCCCTGAGCCACCTCATGGGAGGACAGGGGCGTGCCGCACCTCGGACAGTAGGGCACGATCTTAAAGCCCTTGTACAGAAGCTTCTTATCCCAGATCTGCTTGAGAGCCCACCACTCGGACTCGATAAAATCATCATAGTATGTCACATAGGGATCGTCCATATCCGCCCAGAAGCCGACTGTACCGGAAAAATCCTCCCACATGCCTTTATACCGCCATACAGACTCCTTGCACTTCTCGATAAAGGGCGCAAGGCCGTACTGCTCGATCTGCTCTTTTCCGTCCAGCCCCAGTTCCTTTTCCACTTCCAGTTCCACCGGCAGGCCGTGGGTATCCCAGCCCGCTTTTCTCGGCACCATATAGCCCTTCATAGTCCGGTACCGCGGGATCATATCCTTGATCGCCCTGGTCAGCACATGGCCGATATGGGGCTTGCCGTTGGCGGTCGGCGGGCCGTCGTAGAACGTGTATGTCGGACCGTCCTTCCTGATATCCATGGATTTTTGAAAAATGTCGTTCTCTTTCCAGAACTGACAGACCTCTTTTTCCCTGTCTACAAAGTTCAGATTCGTATCAACTTTCCGGTACATGTTTTCTCCCTTTCCCTTATCACATCAAACGCTGATTGCTTCGCAATTTTCCCTATAAATATTTAACATTCTTAGTTTAAAGGTGCGATGAAGAAATGTCAAGAAATATTACCTTGTTTTTTTCACCGCCGGGGTGTAAAATGAGGACGATTTGACACTGACATTTCACCCAAAAGGAGGGTACGCTATGGACAGGCAGAATTTGACGCTATTGACAGATTTATATGAACTCACCATGATGCAGGGATATTTCCGCAACATGGACCGAAACGAGACCGTTATCTTTGACGCGTTTTACCGCAGCAACCCGAACGGCGGCGGGTACGCGATCTCCGCCGGGCTCGAACAGTTAATAAATTATATTAAAGAACTGCATTTTGATCCGCAGGACATCGAATATCTGGCGAGCCTGAATCTTTTCGATCAGGACTTTCTGGATTATCTGGCAAATTTCCGTTTTTCGGGCAGCATCTACGCCATCCCGGAAGGCACCGTTATCTTCCCGCGGGAACCCGTCGTGAAAGTGATCGCTCCGATCATGGAGGCTCAGCTGGTGGAGACCGCCATTCTCAACATCATCAACCACCAGTCCCTGATCGCCACCAAGGCTTCCCGGGTCTGCTGGGCGGCGAGAGGCGACGGGATCATGGAGTTCGGATTGCGCAGAGCCCAGGGACCGGACGCCGGAACCTACGGTGCGAGAGCGGCAGTCATCGGCGGCTGCATCGGCACCTCCAATGTGCTCTGCGGCCAGCTTTTCGACGTGCCGGTGAAGGGAACCCACGCTCACAGCTGGATCATGAGCTTCCCGGACGAGTACACCGCTTTCAAGACCTACGCGGACATGTACCCCTCCGCCTGCATTCTGCTGGTGGATACCTACGATACCCTGAAATCCGGTGTGCCCAACGCGATCCGCGTGTTTAAAGAGATGAGGGACGCCGGCGTGGACTTAAAGTTCTACGGCATCCGCCTGGACAGCGGCGACCTCGCCTACCTCTCCAAAAAGGCGCGGAAAATGCTGGACGAAGCGGGATTCCCGGACGCGGTGATCTCGGCCTCCAACGATCTGGACGAGTATCTGATCGACTCCCTGAAGGTGCAGGGCGCGGCCATCACCTCCTGGGGCGTGGGCACAAACCTGATCACCAGCAAGGACTGGCCCGCCTTCGGCGGCGTCTACAAGCTGGCCGCCATCATGGGGGAAGACGGGAAATTTATTCCGAAGATCAAGCTGTCCGAGAACTCTGAGAAGGTGACGAACCCGGGCAATAAGACCATCTACCGGATCTATGACAAGGAGACCGGCAAGATCAAAGCGGATCTGATTTGTCTTGTGGATGAGAAATTCTCCGAGGACGAGCCCCTGCTTTTGTTTGATCCCCTGGAGCCCTGGAAAAAGACGAAGCTGAAACCCGGCACATACACGATGCGGGAACTTTTAGCCCCTGTCTTCACAGACGGCAAGTGCGTCTATGAATCTCCGAAGGTTATGGACATCCGGGACTACTGTCAGCGGGAACTCTCCACTCTCTGGGACGAGACGAGAAGACTGATCAACCCCCAGAAGGTGTACGTGGATCTGTCGAGTAAACTCTACGACATCAAGATCGATCTGTTGGACCAGATGAGTGAGAAATAGAAGTGGTTGCGCGCATAAGGGGCATCTCTGTCAGATTTCTGACAGCCCCTACATTTTATGCCGCTTCAGAGGCTTTCTTCATATTCCGCTTCTCTCTGATACCTCCGATATAACTCTGCACTGTTTCCTATAACATGCAATACCATACCGGTATATGGTTTTCATGCCGTTTTTCAAAAGCTGTTCTTCATACCCTTTATCCCTGATCTGTTTTACCGCCTCTCTGCAGGCAGTATCAAACGATCCGTTTTCCGCATATTTCAGCTCGATCACAATACCGACCTCTTTCTGCCGAATCTCCACATTGATATCGCTGTAACCATCCCCCGACTCAATGTTTGACCTGACACTCCAACCGTCCATATATGCCAGAAGTCCCAGCAAGATTCCATGGTAAAAGTTTTCCTTTCTCTCTTTTCTGATACTTGTGTCACGTATACTGATCGTGTTACCGAGATACTCATTGAATCCCTTTTCAACCGCCTCCGCATCATTTTCCTGAAAGGCCCTGCAAAAATTCTCCAACTTTTTTGTATCTTTCACCGTTTCTGCCTTAAACCACTCGCGAATCTGCCGGATAAATATCCAGCGTATCTCCCTGTTCGGAATCACAAGCTCCGTCAGCTCGTCATCCTGCAAGCCGCGCTGTGTCAGGTAGCCTGTTGTAAAAAGAATGCTCCAAAGATTATCGATATCCGAGTTTATATCCCTGTATGTTAATTCCTGACGGATTATTTTTTTTACGCTGCCTCCCTCTATCAACAGCTCAATCTCATCACGGGTAGTCGTCTTTGCCATGCTGATAAACTGTCTGACAATATCATTGCTGCTCGTATTTATCCAGTAATTCTGCGGAATTGCAGACGGCTGCATTTTCAAAGCATGACAGTAACTTACCACATCCCACGGGCAATAGATATCCATTTCACCAAAATGGTATCCGTCATACCACTCTCTGACAGTGCCGTACTTCTCCATGAAGCCATAATATTCCAACATTTTTCGGACTTCCGCATCCGTAAAGCCGAAGTATTCGTGATACTGCACTTCCTTCACCGTATATACGCTAAAATTATTCAATCCTGTAAAAATGCTCTCCTTGGATACCCTCAGGCACCCTGTCAGCACAGCAAAATCCAGACTCTCGTTTGTCTTGAACGCGCTTCCAAACAGGCTTCTGATCAAAGCAATCATCTCATCATAATACGCCGACTGATACGCCATATCGAGCGGTACATCATATTCATCGATCAGCATGATCACACTGCGCCCGAAATGTTTTTGCAATAATTGAGACAGCGTGCGCAAGCTGTCTTTCAGGATCTCGTCCTCCATCGTAAAGATGCCTTTTTCATTTACATCAATAAGCATCCTGTACTGATGGCGTTCCATCTCCGTCAATCTGCTGCTCTGCCTCAGGAAATCAAATCTCATCGCCTCATTTCCTATGATCCTGCGCAGCATTCCCCTCGCCTCCGCAAAACTTCTTCCCGACACATCTTTCAGCGTGATAGAAATCACCGGAAATTTCCCCAGATATTCCCCGCAGAGCTCTTTCTCACCGGATATCTCAAGCCCTTCAAAAAGTGAACTGTCCGCCCCCTCTTCAAAAAAACATTTCAGCATGCTCATGATCAGGGTTTTGCCAAACCGCCTCGGACGCGTAAACAGATTCACTTTTCCCATATTTTCTATAAGATCTTTGATCAGGCCCGTTTTATCCACGTAATAATATTCCCGTGTGCGTATTTCCCTAAAGCTTTCTATCCCCATCGGAAGTCTTGCTTTCATACCCATAATCTACCTCTTCTCCAAAAGCCTCTTTGATGTTCCGGCAATATCAGTATAACATATATATTGAAAAAGAGTACGGGTTTATCCGGAATTTATTTACAAAAGAAATGGTTTTCAATTAAAAATTTCTATTGTTGGTTCCCATTCTGTAACAATATCCACATTATAATTTGAGGTAATCACAACATATTGCATTAAGTTTAAAACTTCTCCATAGCCATCAGATATTTGTTTTATATATTTTGCAAATTCGCCATCTTGTACCTCGTAAATAACATTTTGAAAACCCGTCTCTTTATATTTTTTTATTTCGCTGTCACAATAAAGACCGCTTTGTACAATTCCTTCATCTAACATTCGTACTGCCTGAACCACACCAAATTTAATCATTACACATGTATGACCATTTGACAGTTCTATAGTCAGCCCTTGCTTTTCACCATACGTTAGCTGCATTTGGTAAACTGCTTTGGGAATTTTACCAATAAATATTTCTTTCCATCTTTCCATATCATACATCTCCTATTATCATATTCCGGGAAGAGACAGCCGAATTTTCGCGGGCACCCACAGAATACACACCTTATGCCGCTGATGCAAAATTAAGATAGTAAGGAAAAATTATCTTTTGTCATCGAATAATATAATATTGAATATATTTGTAATTATCGCATAGCCTACCACATTACTTCCTTCGTACATTGCTATTTTTTTCCCTATCCACAAGCTTTTAGGGTAACTTTCGGGTGAAATAAAGGTTATAGTGCCTCTCAATTCAATATTGTTTTCATCTTGCAAATTATAGTAATTATGTATTCCGGTTGTCAAATAGCTATCCTTAATTAAATGTGAAGGTCTATAGCCCTCATATATATTATTTTTTCTACTTCCTGTAAACTCAAATATCGCTTCCCCATCTGGTTTTAATTGCATTTTCTTTATTTCCTTTCTACTGCCTTTCTGTGTTTTCCATAGACACTTTTTATGAGTATCCAAACTATGGTCATTAAAAAATCCGTCTATGCTTTCTGCTCTCATCCATAAAAGAAGGTTTACAGCGCCGTAATTACCATAAACCTTCCACATGACTATTTTCTTATATTCTCTACAAATACTTTATTAAAATTGATCGCAACAATTATATTAACTCCATAAACTCTGTAATATACTCTTTCAAATCATCTTCCAATTTATCCTTAATATCAATAATCTTCTTCCAATTCCCTTTAATAAATTTTCCATAATAGGATATAATATCACATAACAAATGCAATATTTCTTCTCTTGTCTCATATTTCACAGACAACAAATTAACTTTAACTAATTCATTTACTAAAGATAGTACCTGTTCATTATTATAGCCCCTAAAAATAATTTTATCATCAATTTCTTGTACTATTTTTATTAAATCAGCTTCTGTACTATATTTTTTCAATCTATCTAACTCTGTCATTTTATTTCCCTTCGCGTCCGTCCTTCCCATGACGAAATCGTGTTTATCGTAGGTGCAGGAGGTCACAAGTCCGTTGATATCTGTCACGCTCCTTTACAACACCATACTGATATACCTCCCTCCGTTTCATCATCTTAATAAGCTTCCAGAGTATCCTTTTACTCAGCTTTCTTTTCAACTGCTTCCTCTCTACTCTCTATACCACCTCACCGAACGCTCCCAGTCCTTACTTGCACACAGTTCGCTCTCCTGATCCGGATCTTTGACAAAAACTACGCATCTTCTTATAAACATCGTATATTGATCCCAATTTGTATCATAATTTTTCAGATATTCCTCCACATCTTCCTCATCCAGCTCTTCGCTTAAAAAGCATTCTTTTGCCACTTTCTCTTTTGTAATTCCCCAATCTGCAAGATATGCTTTCTCACCATTTCTGCTGATATTAATATTGCAGAATTGCCACTCCACAGTCTCTTCATCTACATATACATCAAATGAAATGCTTATAAACTCACCCGATATATAATTTATTTTATAATCTGCTGTCACTACGATATTTTTGTCAGTTTTTTTATAAGTGTTATCCTCGATCTTTTTTACCGCTTCCTGGATCACCGCATTTGCGTTCTCTGTCATTTCAGGCTCACCCGGTATCTCAAGAGTGGGATATTTTATCCATACAACTGTTTTTTCAATATTTTCCGAACCCTGATATCCTCCCGGCATATGTGCATATGGTTCCTGCACTGCTTCCAGTTTATCATTTTTCGTTCCTTCTTTATGCCGTATCCGGTCTGTCCAGATATATTCCAGATGTTCGCTGTTATCCTTCAGCGACTGATCAAATCTTGTAGATAACATCCTAATCTTATCGCCATCATGGATCACTTGCAGCGTCTCTATTCCCAGTTTGGATAAATAAAGGCTGCTGTAAAACTCTTCACCAAGCATTCCATCATCATAGCAGGCATCTCTCAGGACTGTCTCTTTAATATAAGATATCTGATCATTCAGGCTGATTCCTGCCAGTGTATAAGGATAACCTTCTTTTTTTATCGATTCTTTTGATTTTTCTTCACACAGTATTCCATCCATTCCCAATCCGACTATTTTCCCGCCATCAGTATGCACCCGTATTACATCATCATCTGTAGCCCAGATAGTTTGTTCCTCTTTATCCTGAAATAGATGGATACCCGTTTCTTTCATAAACTCCTCTATATCCAGTTCCACATAATCCATCAACTCAATCTTTTCCGTTTCTTCAATTTGTACTTCATCATTTACATCACTATAACTTTTCTCTTTTTCAAATTCCTCATCTGAACTCCCACTCTTTTCGCCCTGTTCATCTCCTCTTACCGATTCCTCTGTTTCCATGGCCTGAGGCTCGGACGTCTCCTCTTCATTCTGATCAGGCCTTCTTGAATAAAGTAAAATTCCTGCTGAAAATATCAAAAAGAGCAGTGCAAAACCAGCTATAAAACATTTCTTATTCAATGATCTATATCTCTCTTTCTTAAGTATAAATTGTAGTAGTCACGCCACCGTTTTATCTAAGGATTTTTCCTCCCCTTCATAGCAGATATTTTATTTTTGTCCTCTTTATACAGTTTTTTAATCCTTTTTTGGGATACATAGGCGGTAGAAATACCCCCCACTCCATCACATAACTTGCAGAACACACGACTTTACCACATTAGAAACATTATGCTTGTATCGAAATGCCGCCAACCCCATTATTAAAAATCACATGCACATAAAAACATCTTTTTCCATTATAACATTCTAATAATATAATTATTTTTACACCACTTTACAACTTTTGAGCTAAGCTGTTTCTCCCAGGCATAGTCTTCGTA
>CANRWP010000076.1 GCA_947643595.1 uncultured bacterium
CTCCAGGACCCGGAGCAAAGGGTGCCTTGGCAGGTGCTTTGTACATAACTATGAGCTGCATCTGGAGGAGAAAGCGGAGAAGGGGAAGATCACCGTCACCATGGGGGACGGGCAGAAAAAGACCTTCCGGAAGGAGGAGGACGGGACTTACCGAAGCCTCTATTCCGCGGTGGAGACGCTGGCGGCGGAGGAGGAGATTTATGTCCTGACCACACCCGCCGGGGAGAGGACTGTCTTCCGGAAAGAAGGGCAGATGATCCGTCAGGAGAACCGGCAGGGCAGGGGCATCACCTTCTCTTACGGGGAAGAGGGAAGATTGGAGAAGGCGGAGACGGACAACGGCGCCTTTTTGGAGTATACTTACGATTCGGACGGCCAGCTGGTTCAGGTGGAAGACCATACGGGGAGGAAGGTGGAGCTCTCCTATGAGAAAGGGAAGATTTCCGCGGTCAAAACGCCTGCGGGGAGTGTTTATGCCTACCGATACGGGAAGAACGGCCGGATCGAGGAGACGGTCAACCCACGCGGTTATGTTACCGTGAAAAATACTTACGATGAAAAGCGCCGGATCACGGGGCAGGAGTTCCCGGACGGCGGGCATATGTGGTATACTTATGACGACGGGAAGAGGCAGGTCATCCTGACGGAGCGAAACGGAAGTAAGATCACCTACGTCCATGACAGCAAGTACCGGAACACGGACGTCCTGTATGAGGACGGGACGAGGGAGCACTTCGGGTACAACGGGAAGAACCAGAGGACGCTCTATGTAGACCGGAACGGGAACGAGACCCGGATGGCCTACGACAACCGGGGGAACGTGACGCAGATCATCAATGCGCTGGGGGATAAGATATCCCTCACTTATGACGCGGAGAATCATCCGCTCCGCATCAAGATCAACGGGAAGGAGAAGCAGAAAAACTGCTTTGACGGAAAGGGGCATCTCCTGGAGACGGCAGACGCCCTGGGCCGGAAGACAACCTTTACCTACAACGGCGCGGGACTTCCGGAGGCCGTGACAGCGCCCGACGGGAGCGCAGTGCGCCTGGCGTATGACGGGAAAGGCAACATCATCCGGATAACGGACGAGGCAGGCGGGGAGACCGGCTACTCCTACGATGGCTTAAACCGCGTTGTCCGGGTGACGGACCCGAACGGGAACCGGACGGAGCTGACCTACGATGAGGCGGACAACGTCCTGACCCTGACGAATGCGGCGGGGGATGTGCGTCGTTTTTCGTATAATGAGAGCAATAAGGTGACGGAAATAAGGGACTTTGACGGCAGCGTGGTGAAGAGGACCTACAACGCGTTAAACCGCCCGGAAGAGATCACCGACCAGCTGGGGCGGGTGACGAAGCTTTCGTATGACGCCATGTGGAACATTTCCCGCGTCACCCTGCCGGACGGGGCGGTGACAGTGTACCGCTACGATGGGAACAACCGTCTGGAGAGCGTGGAGGACGCCGCCGGGAATACGGTAAGCTATCGTTATGACGGGGCCGGAAACCGTGTCAGCGAAAAAGACCAGCTGGGAAATGCCGCCCGGTTCTCCTACGACGCGCTGGGGAGGCTTATCCTCGTGCAGGGAGAGGAGGGGCTTCGGATGTCCTACGCCTACGACGCGGAGGGGCATGTGACGGAGGCGGAGGACGCCCTGGGAAACAAAGTTTTCTTAGAGTACGACGAAGCCGGACAGCTGGTAAGGGAGAACGATACGGCGGGAGCCTGCCGCTCTTACACCTATACCCCGCTTGGAAAGACCGGGAGCGTCACGGACGAGGCGGGACGGAAGGTACAGTATACGTACCTGCCCGGCGGGCGGCTCTCGGCGGTGCGGCGCAGCGATGGGACAGAAGAGAGCTATACCTATGACGCCGCCGGGAACGTGAAGACCCATACGGACCGGAACGGCTTTGTGACCTCCTATGAGTACGACTGCCTCGGGCGCATCACCCGCATCAGCGGGAGCGGCGGGGAGCGGAAGGAGTACGCTTACGACGCAGCGGGGAACGTGACGAAGGTGACGGATGCGTACGGCCATGCTACCTGCTACGAGTATTCCCTGACGGGACAGCTGACGAAAGTGACCGACGCGCTGGGAAACGAGACGGCGTATCTCTACGATCCCTGCGACCGCCTGACGGAGATTAGGCAGTACGGGGAGGAGACAGGGAAAGACAAAGACCTGCTCCGGGCGGAGGAACGGAACCGGGAAAGCCGCGTCTGCCATGTGACCCGCTACCAGAGGAACCTGCTGGGGCAGGTGGAGACCATAACGGACGCGCTGGGGCAGACGGAGCGCTATACCTACGACGCGAAAGGCCAGCTCATCGAAAAGCTGGACAAAGAGGGATATCTCACAAAATACGGCTACACGGCCCAGGGGGATGTGAACCGCATCGCCTATGCGGACGGACGGGAGGTAAAACTCTCCTACAACCCGCTCAGACAGTTAGAAGAGATGGAGGACTGGCTGGGCATCACGAGGATCGAGAACGATGCCGCCGGGAGGGCGCTGAAAGTGCAGTATCCCGATGGAAAGGAAGTCTCTTATACCTATGGGAAGAGCGGGGAGCGGACCGGCGTCACCTACCCGGACGGGAAGAGGGCGGAGTACCTCTACGATGGGGAATTAAGGCTCTACGGGTTACGGGACAGAAACGGGACCATCACCTACGGCTACGATGAAAAGGGAAGGCTTGCGCGGAAGAGTTTTCCCAACGGAATGGAGACCACCTATGCGTATAACGGAGCAGGGCTCCTCTCGGAGCTGCTCCACCGGGACAAGGAGGGGATTTTAGACCGCTACCGATATCAGTATGACTTGACGGGAAACAAGACTGCCATCGAGAAGCAGAGGAGGGGGCTCCCGGAGGAGAGTGGACTCTACGCCTACGGGTACGATGCGCTGGGAAGGTTAAACAGCGTCGCGAAGGACGGGCAGGATGTCCGAAGCTATGAGTATGACGCTTTCGGCAACCGGAGCCTGCTGAGGGAGGGAAGTCAGGAGACGTCCTATGTTTACAATGCCCTGAACCAGCTGATAAGCCGGGCGGATGCCGTGAACGAGGAAACCTACGCGTATGACAGGCGGGGAAATCTGAGCTGTATTCTGGAGAATGGGGCGTTAAAGAACCGCTATACTTATGGTGCCATCAATCGGTTAGAGCAGGCGGAGAACGGAGAGGGGGAAGCGGCTTCCTATACGTATAACGGCCTGGGGCACCGGGTGGGGAGGATGACCGGGCCGGAGACGAAGATACAGTACACCATCGACCTGACGAAAAGCTATCATAACCTTCTGCAGAAAGAGGAAGGTGAAAATACCCAGATGTTCCTGTGGGATGGGAACGCCGTGGGGATGTGGGAAGAGGCTAGGAAAAATGCCGGAGTGTTCACAGGAAGCGGACAAAACGGAGCCGTATATGGGGCGGCGTTCTGCTATTATCTCCAGGATGAACTGGGTAGCCCGATCCGCCTGATAAATGAGAGTGGGGAGCCGGAAGAAAGTTATGGGTATGATGAATTCGGGCAGGATCTATATGGGAACCAAGGGATGGTGCAACCCTTCGGTTATACAGGATATCAGGCGGACTGGACAGCGGGGACTTACTATGCCCAAGCGAGGGAATACAGGGCGGAGCTGGGAAGATTTGGTGCGGTAGATATCATTAAGGGGGCGGCGACAGCGCCGTACACTCTGAATGAGTATGGGTATTGTTGGGGTAATCCTATAATATTTGTGGATTTAGATGGCAGGTCTCCCTCACTGAGCGATATTGCCAAAAAAGCAGTAACGTCTAATAAAGGTGCCATAGATAAAGCGGTAATAACGTTCAGAAATGGTGCGGCGGAGATAAAGGGAGCAGCAGATGAATTTTATAACGAACATAAAAAAGAAATAGATACGACAGTAAAAGTTGTATTCACACTGGCGGCGGTTGCGGCAGTTGTCATAGGGGCAGTGGCTATTGCAGCAGCGGCGGCAGGTGCGGCGGGCTTGGCTGCCGCTGCTGCAGTAAGCATGGGTGGAGGTATTCTATTAGGCGGCGCAGTAGGCGGGGTGACAGGAGGATTTTCTAATATGATGACAGGAGGAAGTTTTCTGAATGGCTTTTGCGGCGGAAGTGTAAACGGCAGTATTTCAACGGCAGGTATGGCTTTAGGGCACCCATTTATGGGAAATTTGATTGGAGGTTTTATTGGAAACGAAATAACAGAAAATTTTAACAATATGGATATTGATGATTCACAGGAGAAAAAAAGCCAAATAGACATTTTCTTGACATCAAGATTTGTAGGATTTAATCAGGGAATAACCAGTTTGGGGCCATTGGCATTATTAGGAAAAGGGGCAGGAGCGTCAAATTTAACATCACAGTACATAGCTAAATCTTTTGCACAGAACTTAATTTTTTGGGGTTCTATAAATAGTTACATACTTGCTGATGGAATATTGAAATCTATAGAAAATAAAAAGAATGAAGAAGCAGAATGTATAGAATAGCAGGAGGGAATGATATGGATTTTATTGTAAGTTTTAGATTTTGGTACAATACAATTATAGGGAATATATCTATATGTTTATTATTGTATTTTTGTAACAGAGCGTTTGGGACGATCAGAGACAGAAAGAAAATAGTAGAAGTCGTTTTTTTTGCGGTACTATCAATAGTATTTGGGATATTTGTGGACAGAATTGGCCCAAGAGAAATGAGTATTCCAAGAATTTTGTCGATGAGATATGAGGAAATGGAAGGAACCGTGCAGGGTTATCGTGAAGGAGATTCTCTTATAGGTGACACGGTAGATGTCATTGACAGAGAAACAGGAAAGACATACAGGTTCTGGAATATGAGCATGCCATCAGGCGTGAGTATAGGGGATTCGGTGAAAATGTCTTATTTAAAATATTACAGAACGGGTGTCTGTGTAGAAGTAAATGGGAAAACAATTCAATACGATATGACAGATAACCATCTGGCAGGAATCATTATCATCATTGCTCTGTTGGCCGCTGTACCCGTTTATTATTTTTGGAATTTTAGATCCGGATCCTTTTTCCGTTTCACACGGGACTATTCTATCCATACCTACCATGACGTGTACGTGAAGGCCGGGAAGATTTTATATCTTTTTATGGTTCAATCGGCAGCGGTGCTTTTTATTGCTCTTTTGGGATATTACAAAGGTTCATGGGACTGGTACTGGGGGTTTTTGCTTCTGGCGGATTATATCGGGATTTTCTGTCTCTCTTTTTTGCACCAGAAAGAGTTTGTCATAGTAAAGGATACGTTCTATTATTGTGCCTGCAAGAAAAGAGCGGAAGGAAAGCTGGAGGAAATAGAGGGAGTGGAAAAGACGGAGAAGGGAGTGATTATCCTTGCGAATGGGAAAGAGATGGAGATTTTCTGTACTTCAGACCGCTGCAGGGATGCATTGATGGAAAAACTGGCTCCGGGGAAAGGCAGATCAATGTGAGATGGACGGATGTGGCATTTTTTACTGGCTGAGATTATTTTTGGGGAACGCATGTTATATTGTCATGCTGCTGGCATTGGGAAAGGCGGTAAAGAGACCGGGAGAAAGAAAAACAGGCAGTATTCTGCTGATGGCGGCTATGTTCGCGGCATTTATTTTGCTGAACCCGTTTTCCAGGGAGATAAAACTGCTAGGCATAGTAGCCGGAAAATATGGGTCATTCAGCAACGGCGCTAGACTCGCAATGGGAATTCTGTGTGCAGTTATACCTTACATAGTTATGTGGTGTTATATGTCTCTGGTATTTGATCTGAAACAGCGCCCCGGCAGGAAGAAATATACATTTTATGTCTATCATAATTTTTTCTTTCTGTTTGGGTTGGGGTTCTGGTGCATATGGATGTACAGATCTTTTTTCGTTGCTGTAGCGACAACAGGCCGCTACAAGCTCTCGTGGGAATGGATTTTCGGAGTGCTGACAGCAGTCTGCTACGTGGGCGGAGTCTGTATGGCGGTACTGAGGCAGAAAGCGTTTGTTGTGATGATGGACGGGCGCTATAGCTTTTATGATTTTAAGATAGCCTGTGAGGGAGAATTAAAAGACATAGAAGAAATCGAGGAAGTAAAGCAGGGGATAATCCTGCATACGAGAGAAAGGGAGCTCTTTATTAAATGCGGTAAAAATATGTTTATTGAAAGGTTGAAGGAGATAGTAGACGGATTTAAGGACGAAAGGGAAGATGTTGGAGGAGGATTTAAGGAAATATAAAACTTCATGGGCTTTTGTCCGCAGCAGATTATGCGGGTGTATTCTGCCTGTATTTTCTGCGCCGGAAGCAGTTTGTGATCGCGAAAGACAAGTTCTATTACTGTAACATTAATCGTCTGGGAGGAGGCTTAAACAAGATAGAGAGTGCAGAAAAGACAGATACCATTAAGGGGGCAGCGACAGCACCGTATACGCTGAATGAGTACGGGTATTGCTGGAATAATCCTATGAATCTGGCAGATAGGGACGGAGCGTGGCCTCAGTGGATAGGAGATGCAGGGGAAATAGTCAAAAATGAGTTGAATCCTTTTTATGGTAAGGCGGCTGAGGTGTGGAAAGAGAATATTTTTGGGGTTGATACTATAATATATGAAAATGAGATAGGTGAAACTAATTTTTCAGTAAAAAGACATAAAGGTGGAAATGTAATTGTTTTTGAGCGGAAATTAGCAGAAGAAATTATAAAAAATTCTAAAGAACTAATTTCAGGATGGTCAATCAATGCTGGTGTAAAATTTCCAGGTACAAATGCTTCATGGGAGCAAAGTCTTTCGGGAAACTTTTGGGATTTAACATCGTGGGAATATACTAATACTATGAGCATGACTGATGAACAGGAAAAAATTTATGCAGAGAGCGGAATCAGTATTAACAAAAGAGGATTGAATATAAGAACTGGAACAGGCGGAACAAATGATATACCTGATTTATTGCCGAAAAGCGTAAATATAGATTCATTTTCAGATTTATCGTGGTCTTTAACAAGTGAAATAAATGTATTAAATTGGGATCAAATTGTAGAACTTGTACAATGTGTGGTTGCAATTTCAGCATTGGTAGTGGTAGGTGCTGTGCTCTTGGCGGATGATGCAAGCCTCATTGGTGTACTGAATGATGGCTATTTGGTACCGTTGGGAGCAGCTATAGGACAAAAAATAGATATGATAGTACAGGTAGTTAATGAAATAGTATTAAAAATATCTGAATGTATATAATGTTGTATATATACTAAATGATATCTTAGATTTGTAATGATCGAAAGGAGCCTTTGTGAAAAAAATAATAAAGTTCTTAATAATTATTAGTATTATTTTTGGAATTATGTTTGTAGGTTTTGTAGTTGTATTCTTTGCAATCGGCATAAAAGCGATGAAGGAACCATCAGATGTTACGGACATTCCATCGTCTCTCTCTATTTCATACTCAGGAAATGGCGGAGGGCTTGACTTGTATTTAGAAGATAATGAAAGGCCGGAACTGCAGTGGTATGAAACAGTGGAAGAGGCTTTGGAAAACGATGAGTTGATCAAGGATACAGAGGTGGGAAAATTTGATTGTAAAGAGAGTGGCGTGAAGGAATTGTTCCAGATCCAGACGGATAATTATTTGACCGTTTTTTATAGTACAGCACTGGACAATGGAGAGGTAGGTAGTATCACTTATTTGATTCTCAAGACAAAAGGAGGGAAATATTCGCAGCCTTTTGAGATAGGTAGGGCTGGATGTAGTCCGGGATTTTATTCTGTGTCTGGCAAGCCAGATCATTTATATGACTGCGATGATGGAGCAGTGTTTTACATAGAATGGGAACTGGTGTACGGCGGGGGATTGGGAAGAAAGTTTGGACCGATGTTCGGACCGGTTTTTGGTACTGGAGAAAACAAAATCCCGGTATGCTTTGGGATGTGGGATGACGAGTCAGAAATAGAGTCATTGACGATTGCAGGGGTCTCTCCGAAAGTGATTCCGGTTACCGCAAGGGATGAAACACGCTATTTCTGGTATTTTGAGGATCTGGAATGGGCAGACAGGCTGAGTGAAGTGGACTGGGGTGATTATACATATGGGGAGATTATTGAATTATTGGAGATAGAGTATCAACCTTCCGAGTAAACTTTTGGATATGGAACTGACCAGATTATGGAAAAAGGGAAGGAATGATGAAGATACTATGGAAAAAGAAGAAAGCAATATGAAGACACTGTATGCAAAGAAGGCGGTGGTAATAGGGCTGAGATTTTCTGCGCTGATTGATATGGCACTTGCTTTGTGTGCCGTACTCTCTTTTATAGCAGAAGAAATGGGCAGCGTTGTATTTTACATAATCCTTATGATTTTTTACGGCTATGTGGGAGTTTATAAAGGGATAAAAATATACCGTACACACTGGATAAAATACGGCGATGGCAAGGTGATTATAAAGCGCATCAGTAAAGATCGTGTAAATGGAAGACCAACAGGGAAATGGCAGACCCGGGAAGATGAATTTCTGCTTGAAGAAATAGATTTCTACGGGATATCATGGCAGGTTCTGGGAGAGTTTGTGGAATATCATCTGAGCAGGAGAGGTGCTGTGTCAGAATGTTTTTTCCAGCTGAAAAACGGAAAGAGGATAGGCTGCGAAATTTTATATTTTGATTTCGAAGAGGAAGAAATATTTTTCCGTTATCTATTCGAGAATACGGGGATCGGGTTTCAGGGAAAGCTGGAGAAATGGAAGTAACGTCCGGCATCCATTGTATATGGAGGTTTGCGGCGGTTGATATCATTTTTAAAGATTGAATTAGATGCAGAAGAGAGTATTTTATTTTTACAAGTATTTTTTGGTGGATGGGTTTTATTCTGTTTGGGGTAATGATATTAGTCCATAAAGAAGTACTGAATATACCGTTGAATACTTTTACGGTTCTTTTATCATATGGTTTAGGAGGAGGCTTGCTGCTCGGGGGCTTGGTGTCTGGGATAATACTTTATGTATCTTTTTCCCGCTTACATTTGCGGTTACCTGTCATATTGGAATATTATCGTTTTTGCCATATGGAATATACAATTTCATTGCTATGAAGAAGGGTAAAGTATAAAAAGAGGTGTGAAGTTTTATTACAAAAAGTGCAGAGGGAAATATATATGAGAATATTTATTTTCATAGTAGTTATAGGCGTTATTGTCATAGTCGTATACGCTTTGCATATCAATGCAATCCTGGCATGTACAATAGAAACGACCGGAACTTATATAAAATATAATACTGTCCAAAGCGGTCGGGGCAAAGCCACGTATGAACCGGTTTTCCGGTATTACATAAAAGGAAAAGAGTTTCAGGGACGCTGTTTAAATAAGATGAGCCTGCCAGATATTTAGAAGCAATTTGCTGTTGATAAGACATATACGATTTATGCCAGTAATAAGGATCCGGGTTATTTTGTCATATCCCGTAAAGTGCCAGTGGGCAATATGATAGGGATATTGACGGGGATTGGAATTATACTGTTGGCTGTGTGTTTTGTTTAATGCATCGAATGGAAAAATTGATTAGTTTAAACAGTGGGGGGCAAGATGGGGAAAAAGATGAAGATTGGTATAATTCTATTAGTTTTAATGATGATATTGGCAGGTGGATTTTTTCTCAAAACAAATTGGAGTCCAGCTAAATATGCGCTTAAGGAAAATGAATTTATTAATTATAAGCCATATATATTGATTCAGGAAGTGCATTATACTGGGACGGGATGGGTGCAGGTGGGAGATGAAAATGGTTACTATTTATCAGATTCATACGTTGATGTAAATTTAAATAATGGATATGTATTACCTCAAATGGAAATGTATAATAAGGATTTTGTAAATACTTTTTTGTGCAAAGTGAAGTACGAAGGGAAAATAAAACATGATGCTTTTGAAAAAGAAGTAGATTCTTATTATGTAGTAGAATGGTATCCGGTATATCCGGTATTAAGAGATACTATTCTGCCAGGATGCTTGTACCCTAAAACGTTTATGACAAAACAGGAATGCGGAATATAGGAAAGATAGTTCCGTGTTGAATTTTGATTTTTTGATGGTAGTAAATATGATAATAAATGAGAAGTAGATTAGTGGAAAAATGTCAGATAAAAGAGGAGTATATCTAATGAAGTTATTGAAATAACGGAATGAGATTAATTTGAAACTGAAAAGGGGAAGTCATAATCAAAGGAGATAAAGAGATATCTGTGAAAATATTGATCGTGTTTTTATTACTGGTTTCTTTTGGACATGCATATCGAAAGGCAAAAAAAGTGCAGGAAGAATACTTTATAAACCTGACAATATTTTCGAAGATATGGCTTTTGTTTGCAGTAATATTTTTGGTATGTTACATATTTTCAGGTTTTATAAAAACAGCTTCCGAAAAGACGGGAATGACAATTGAGATGGTATTTCTTGCGCTCACAATATTTCTGTATATTTTGAGTATTTTGTTCAGCCGTTGGCATATAGATATCGATGAGAAGAAGATAGGGTATTGTTTTCTGACGGGAAAAAGCAGATATCGGTATTTTGATAAAATAAGAAAGGCGGAGATTGATGAAAAGAATAATCTGAATTTATATTCCGAGGAAGAGAAAGTGCTGAAAATTCCTCTGGAAGTTGGCCGGGAATACATTATTGCCGCATTAAAGGTTTATGGCGTACAGGTCAGCTATAAATACAACGTGGGCGATTTTGTGATGAAATTACCATTGTTTTATCCTGTTTTGTATGTGTTCTTTTTTGTGTTAGCAGGATTAATGACTGGTTTGGCAGTGAAAGTAAATATGTGGATAGGAATCCTGGCTTGGTCTGTAATGATGTGTTGTCTGGCGTGTAAAGCAGCGTCTGATTTTCTGGGGAGGGTAGTTGTTCATAAAAATGAGATAATCCAGACCAGATTTCTCAGAAGGACAAAAAGGATCGCGTTTAATCAGATCGTGAAAGTGAAGCGGCGCGATAGGGATAATGCTCCACATCTCTATATTTATTCGGATAAGGGCTTGGAGATGAAAATAAATATGCTGTGTGAAAACAGGGAGTTACTGGAGGAACTTGTAAAAAGGCATCATTGGGAGTAGAGAAAGAGGAGAGGAAAACCATGATCCAAAAAAAGACAAAAGAAAAAACCCGGACGACGCCGGAGGAAAACAGAATCATTCGGGAGACCATCCGAAAATCCCGGCTCACCGCGTCCGGCGAGTTTGAATTCCGAAAGCTTGTGAGACGTCAGGACGGCTTTCTGGACTGCTCCATGACGGAGGAGAAAGAGAGCCTGACCATGACTTATGAGGTCGGAAACCTCCTCCCCTGGGCGGACATCCGGCGGGAGAAGAGGGAGCTGATGATCTCGGCGCTGATCGATGTGGGGAAACTGGAGGAGAAGGCGAAGACCTACCGCTTTACGTTGGCGCCGGAAAATCTCTACTATGACATCCAGGGCAGGGTGTATGTGAAAGAGAGGGACGTCTACGGTGCGGATGGGGAGTTCCGGGAAGAGGATTTTCTGCGGGAGTATAAGTCGCTGATCGGCTGTACCCTGGTAAAAAAATATAAGTTCGAGGACTACGATGAGGGCGGACAGGACCTTCTGGCGGAGGATAAATTCCTGAGCGGGATTCTGGAATGCACGGAAGCGGCACAGATCATGGACAGACTTCACGGGGAGTATTTCCATTACAGGGAAGTCCGCAGGGAGCGTTTCGCGGAGGTCTCGAAGGCGAAGAACAGGGCTCTGAAGATCGCTCTGGCGGTGACGGGCGCGCTGACCCTGGCGGGGGCGGTGTTCGCGGTCTGGCTGTTTGCCTGGGAGCGCCCCTACAAGGAGGCGGTCATCGCCGCGAACGAAGCTTACCTGCAGTCGGACTACAGCGGCACGGTGGAGGCGATGCGGGACGTGGAGGTGGAGCGGATGGACGCCTGCCAGAAGTACATACTGTCCTACGCCTGTGTCCGGTGCGAGAGCTTCAGCGCGGACAACATGCAGAACATCTTAAACACGATCACCCTGAACGGGGATGAGAAGGCGATGGAATACTGGATCCACATCAACCGCCTGGACACGGAGAAGGCGGCGGACATCGCCATGCAGGAGTCCAGCGACCAGCTTCTGTTCCCCTGGGCATGATCGACATCCCGGAGGAACAGCTGCAGAAAGAATATACGGTTGATCTGGCGAAGGAGGGGAATATTGTGTTCATGTCCTCCGCCGGCTATGGGAAGACCATGTTCCTGATGGCCGCTGTCATCAGCCTTGCGATGAAAAACCAGGTGGAAAACCTGAACTTCTATATCCTTGACTTTGGGAACAGCGCGCTGATTCCTTTAAACGCACTGCCGCACACGGCGGACTATATTTTATATGACGATATGGAGCGGCTGAAAAAGTTTGTCCGTATCGTACAGGAGGAAACTGCCCACCGAAAGAAACTGTTTGCGGAGAAGATGGTGCAGAACTTCACCGTGTATAACCAGATGGATGAAGAACGGCTGAAAGCGATCGTCATTGTCGTGGACAATTTCGATGTGGTGCGTGAGCTGGGGCCGGAGGTGGAGGAATTTTTCACCAGATTGTCCAGAGACGGGGCAGGCCTCGGTATCTTCCTGCTTATCACGGCGACCAGGGTGAACGGCGTCAAGTATTCGATTTTAAATAATTTTAAAATCAAGATCGCCGGGTATCTTTTTGACAATACGGAGGCAAGTGCGTTAGTCGGCAAGAGCAGTTACAAGCTTCCGGAGATCAGGGGGCGGGCTCTGGTTAAGACAGGCAATGTGAATATCATGCAGATATACACGATGGTAAAATTTGAGAATGATATCGAGTATAACAGGAAGATAAAAGAGCTGATCGAAACGATCGCCGCGAAATACCCGGGCAGGCGGGCTCCGAGGATCCCGGTGCTCCCGGAGCAGTTCCGGTATGAGATGCTCTCCGACTTTGCGGATGGGCGGGAATCTTTCGACCTGGCAGTGGGGCTGGAGGTGGAGTCCGTCACCCGGGCAGGCTTTACGAGGGACCAGTCCCCGTTCGTGGTCATCGGCGAGACGGCCAAGGGCA
>CANRWP010000077.1 GCA_947643595.1 uncultured bacterium
ATGGATGAAATCTCTGTGTGACTTTTGCACACGCTCTTCAAGGACGTTATACTACTATGGCTAGGGCTATACGGCTTAGTGGTATAAAAATAAAATAATAGGAGTTTAATAGTGCATTAATGTAAAAATTCTAAACATGGAGAATAATTCAAAAGAGTGTTGAATTGGCAAAAGGAGTATTTGCCAATAGACAACAAATATAAGAGGTTGGGAAAATGACACTGAACTCTAGTGGTGGCGAAGGGAAGAGAGGGAAAACTTCGCTTGCTTCTTCTACTAATAGTAGAAACACTAGTTTTACCAATTTTCAAAATCACTTTACCAACTTTCAAAATCCCGGATTTTTTGTAGAGAATTTTGAACCAAAATCTCTGTACCAACAAAAAAGCTGGTAAACAAAAATGAGTACACCCTTCAAACCAGCATAAATCCGGCATTCCGTCAAATAGTTCGCAAAACAGATGGAAAAGGAGGACAGTATGCAACAGATCATTTTAACCCCGGCGGAATGGAATATTATGGAGAGCCTCTGGGAGAATGCGCCGAAGATCGGCAGAGAGATCGTGGGCGATCTGAAAGAGAGCGCCGGATACAGCAGGAGCACCACGCTGACGATGCTGACGCGGATGACAAAGAAGGGGTATCTGGAATGCGCGGAGGATGGCAAGGGCATAAAAACCTACCGGCCGTTGATCGACAGACGGGAGGCGGTGAGGCAGGAGACGGATCATTTTCTGAACCGGGTGTACCACGGCCGCCTTTCCCTGTTAGTCAGCACATTTACAGAAAAACAGAAGCTCTCAAAACAGGAGATCGATGATCTGTATGAAATTCTGAGAAAGGCGGAGGAGGAATATCATGATTAACTGGGTTATGGCATCGTCAGCGCTGACCATTGTGATATTTGCTGTCGGAAAATTTTTCGGGGACAGACTGACGCCCGGCGTACAGTATGACCTTTGGTTCTGGTCAGCTTTTTCTACAGCAGTTACAGTGCGGCAGAGCAGGAAGGGCGAACTTACCGCTTCCGCAGAAAACGAAGTGTTCCAGAGGGATGTGGAAGCACTCTGCACAGAACTGCAGCAGGCGAAAGAAACTCATGAGGCGGAGTATGTGATACAGGCGCATGAGATCGTACATGACATGGAATATTTTCTGTTGCGCTATTCTCCCCGGGATGTTGCCCTATACACGGGATAAATCGCTCTCCGGCAGATACTATGGCGCGCTGGAGGCGTGGAAAGCGTGGCAGGAGGGGACGATTTGAGCATTTGTTCCCGCGAGCAATGAGACAAGAACCGTGAGGATTAATACCCAGCCCTATGCTTCTAAATCGGTGTATTCCGGCATATCCTGTTAAAAAAGGACAAAGTAGGCGGGACAGGATAGATGTCGGAACAGGTAAATGGAACGGATAAACAGGCGGCAAAGCGGGACAAGAGAGCTTTGACGGTGGAACAGAAGCTGGAGCTTTCCCATATGCTGCGGCAGGAGCAGGACTATAACAGAATGCAGATGGACCAGCGGGAGATGCTGGTCTATGGAGCGAAGAGCAGAAGCCGAAGGGAGAAAAGATACCGGGATGCCGGCTTAAAAAGCGGCTACGGAAGGACATCCATGCTGCAGGCGGCGGAGGTGGAGGACGCAGCGGCCGAAGCGGCATGGCAGAAGATGCAGAGACGAAACAGGGTATCCTTTGTGATACGCGGTTTTGTCTCTTTGCTTCTTTTTATGATCGTGCTGCTGATGCGGTTTGCCGGGCTGAAGATCGGAACCGTGGATTATCAGAATCTGATAAATTCCCTGAGCAGCGAAGAGTTTGTAAATGGAATTGATTTTGAGGAGCTGATGCCGGAGATGGAAGATGGACAGTCAATGCCGGGACAGGAAAAAACATCTGGCAATAAATCAATGTAATGTTAAAATCAACATAGCGACAATTTTAATTTATGAGTTCTCTGACATTGAATTACTTTGCATAACTTGATATACTGAGATAGGTTACATGTCGGCTGATGGGGGAGGCGCGTTTTCATTATGGCAAGAACGGTGGGGATAGGAATCCAGAGTTTTGAAAAAATCATTCAAAATAATTGTTTTTATATTGATAAAACCTGTTTTATCAGAGAATGGTGGGAAAATCAGGATGAGGTCACGCTGATCACCCGTCCCCGTCGGTTTGGCAAGACCCTTAACATGAATATGCTGGAGCGTTTTTTCTCTGTGGAATACAGAGGGCAGGGGCAGGTCTTTGAGGGGTTATTCATATGGAAAGATGAGAATTATCGTGATCTTCAGGGAACTTATCCGGTGATTGCCCTCAGTTTTGCGGATGTGAAGGAAGTGTCTTTTGTGGAAGCGAAAAAAAAGATATGCCAGATCATCAAAATGATTTATGATAAGAACAGATTTTTGCTGGAAGGAGATCTGCTGACAGAAAGTGAAAAGGAAGATTTCCTGAAAGTGTCCCGTACCCTGGATGCAGGTGATAATAATATATCTTTATCTCTAAAAATACTGTCGCTCTACCTTTCCCGCTATTATGGGAAAAAGGTCATCATTCTTCTGGATGAATATGATACGCCCATGCAGGAGGCGTATGTATACGGATACTGGGATGAGTTGGCCGGGTTTATCCGCAGTCTGTTCAATTCAACATTTAAGACGAATCCTTATCTCTTTCGCGCGGTCATGACCGGGATTACAAGGATCAGTAAAGAATCCGTTTTCTCGGATTTGAATAATCTGGAGGTAGTGACAACTACTTCCGAGAAATATGAGGACAGTTTTGGATTTTCGCAGGAAGAAGTATGGGAAGCGCTGAGGGAGTGCGGGCTGTACGAAGAGCGTCAGAAGGTCAGAGACTGGTATGACGGTTTTGTCTTCGGGAAAAAGCGGGAAATCTATAATCCCTGGTCTGTTTTAAATTATCTGGATAAAAAACGGTTCAGTCCTTACTGGGCAAATACCAGCAGTAACAATCTGGTGAATAAGCTGATCCGGGAGGGAGATTCCGGCATTAAAATGATCATGGAGGATCTTTTAAACGGCGGAACTTTTAAAATAAAAATCGATGAGCAGATCGTATTTGAACAATTGGAAAATCAAAATGAAGCGATATGGAGTCTGTTGCTGGCAGGCGGATATTTGAGAGTGGAAGGATTTAAGACAGACGAAGAGTGGGGGGACGAGGAGTATGAACTGGGGCTGACGAACAAAGAAGTCCACGTGATGTTTCGACAGATGATCAGAGGATGGTTTTCAAAGTCTGCTTCCAGATATAATGAGTTTATCCGGGCTTTGCTGTGCGATGATGTCGATGCGATGAATGCTTACATGAACGAAGTGGCACTTCACACGTTCAGTAGCTTCGATGTGGGGAAAAGGCCGTCGAAGGAGGATCCCGAGCGCTTTTATCACGGATTTGTGCTGGGATTGATAGTGGATCTGTCCGGCAGGTATCTTATCACGTCCAACAGAGAGAGCGGGTTCGGCAGATATGATGTGATGCTGGAACCCTGCGATATGCAGGACTCGGCTGTCATTCTGGAATTTAAGGTTTTCGATCCAGGGAGAGAGAAGACATTGGAGAATACGGTGAAAAATGCATTGGAGCAGATCGAGAAAAAGCGATATGCGGCAGCGTTGGAAGAAAAAGGAATCTGTGCGGAGCGGATAAGAAAATATGGATTTGCTTTTGAGGGAAAGAGAGTCCTGATCGGATAAAAGATGTCATGGGAAAAACGAAAGGATAATAATGGATAGTTTAGCTTTGGACGATGAGATATTGTTAAAAATTGAAAAACCGGCGAGGTATATCGGAAAAGAGATAAACAGTGTGGTGAAGAGATCGGAGAGTGTGGATATCCGCATGGCGATGTGCTTTCCGGATGTGTATGAGATCGGCATGTCCCATCTGGGGATTCAGATCTTATATGATATGTTCAACAGCTGGGAGGACACCTGGTGCGAGAGAGTTTATTCGCCCTGGCCGGATCTCGACAGGATCATGCGGGAGGAGGAGATCCCTCTGTTTGGGCTGGAGAGCCAGGAGCCGGTAAAGTATCTGGATTTTCTCGGAATCACGTTGCAGTATGAGATGTGCTATACAAATATCCTGCAGGTGTTGGATCTCTCGGGGATCCCTCTGCTTGCAAAGGACAGAGGCGAGAGCGATCCGATCGTGATGGGGGGAGGTCCCTGTTCCTACAATCCTGAGCCCATAGCGGATTTCTTTGATTTCTTCTATATCGGGGAGGGGGAGATCAGGTATCGGGAGATTCTGGATATCTATAAGGAAAATAAAAAAACCGGCGGGGGCCGTGTGGATTTTCTGAGAAAGATCTGTTCCCTGCAGGGAATCTATGTGCCCCGGTTTTATGATGTGACGTACTGTGAGGACGGCAGGATCGTATCGATGGCGCCCAACATTCCGGAGGCACCGGAGAGAATCACAAAAAATATCGTGACGGATTTTGACGGCGTCCCCTATCCGCTGAAGCCGGTGGTGCCCTTTATCAAGTGCACCCAGGACAGAGTGGTGCTCGAGATCCAGCGGGGCTGCATCCGGGGCTGCCGGTTCTGCCAGGCGGGACAGCTCTACCGGCCGGTGCGGGAAAAGAATGTGGACAGGCTGAAAGCCTATGCGACGGAAATGTTAAAAAATACCGGATATGACGAGATCACGCTGAGCTCCTTAAGTTCCAGTGACTACTCCGAACTGCAGGAGCTGGTGGACTTTCTGATCGAGGACTGCGGGGAGAAAAAGGTGAATATTTCCCTGCCAAGCCTGCGGATCGACTCGTTTTCCCTGGATGTGATGAGCAAAGTGCAGGATGTGAAAAAGAGCTCCCTGACCTTTGCGCCGGAGGCAGGTTCCCAGCGGCTTCGGAACGTGATCAACAAGGGACTCACCGAGGAGGATATCCTGCGGGGAGCCGGGCTTGCCTTTGAGGGGGGATGGACAAGGGTAAAATTGTATTTTATGTTGGGGCTTCCCACGGAGACTAAGGAGGATATACAGGGTATCGGGGATCTGGCGAACAAGATTGCCATGGTCTTCTTTGACACGGTGCCGAAGGAGAAAAGGCGGGAACCGGTGCAGATCGTGGCGAGCACATCCTTCTTTATACCGAAACCCTTCACGCCTTTCCAGTGGGCGCCTATGTGCAGCGCGGAGGAATTTCTGGACAAGGCCCATGAGACGAAGCAGGGAATCATGTCTCAGCTGAATCAGAAGCGCATTAAATATAACTGGCATGAGGCGGATGTCAGCGTGCTGGAGGGCGTGTTCGCCAGGGGGGACAGGAGAGTGGCTCAGGTTATTCTGAAAGCCTATGAGAAGGGATGTATGTTCGATGCCTGGAGCGAGTATTATGACAATGCATTGTGGATGGAGGCTTTCGAGGAGTGCGGCGTTTCCATTGATTTTTACAATACGAGGACAAGGGAGAAAGATGAGATATTCCCCTGGGATATTCTGGACTGTGGCGTTTCCAGAGAGCATTTATGGCGGGAGTGGGAGAAGGCGCAGAGGGAGATCATCTCCCCGAACTGTCGGATGGAGTGCAGCGGCTGCGGCGCGGCGAAGTATGGCTGCGGCGTCTGTGTGGAGGAAAAGAGGACATCAGAATGAGTGAACGGATCAAAGTGCGCGTCAAGTTCTCCAAGCACGGCGCGCTGAAATTTATAGGGCATCTGGATATCATGCGGTATTTTCAGAAGGCGTTCAGGCGTTCAGGGATTGACATCGCTTACACGGAGGGCTTTTCCCCCCATCCGGTCATGTCCTTTGCGGCGCCTCTCGGCGTGGGACTGGAGAGCGACGGAGAATATCTTGACGTGGAGTTGAATGCGCCGGCTGACATGGCGGAGATAAAAGAAAAACTGAACGAACAGATGGCGGAGGGAATGGAAGTGCTTTCGGCAGTGGTGCTGCCGGAAAAGTCAAAGAGCGCGATGGCGTCCGTGGCGGCGGCGGGTTACTATATCGCCTTTCGGAATGAGTTCGCGCCCCCCTGCGGCTGGCAGGAGGCGATTGAGAAATTTCTGGAAAAAGACAGGATCATGGTGAAAAAACAGACAAAAAAGAGTATGATGGAGATAGACTTAAGGCCTGCGATCTATGATTTCCGTCTCTCCTCCTATCGGGAGAAGGACTGTCTGTATCTGATGGTGAACGCTTCGAGCGCCGGGAATGTGAAGCCGGGTATGGTGGTGGAGGCGTTGTTTCAGGAGATGGAGATTCCCTTTGATCCGGCGTGGTCAGCGGTCACGAGGGAGGATACCTACCTGAACCGGGGGACGGAAGAGAAGCCTTTGTTTGTGCCGATGGATGAATCGGATAAAGGATTGCAGTAATATATAGCGGACTGTAATAAGGAGGTGCAGCTTGGATAATAAGATCAGGATTACGGAGATGAAGTGCCCCGGCTGCGGAAGCACGCTGAGAATGCCGCCTGGTGGGGCCAGGTTTGTGCGGTGTGAATATTGCGGCGGGGAGTATGCGGTGGATTGGAATCAGGGATATATGGCGCCCAGACAGGTACCGAACTGGAGTCCGATCGTGCCGCCGCCCCGGATGGAACAGGAGAAGGAGTCGCCGGGCAAGTTTATAGCCATCGCCGCCGTATGTGTGGCGATCTGTGTGACGGCGGTGATCGTTTTGGGAAATTTACTGCGTGGGCAGAGCGAGGAAGCTGCCATGGAGGAAGAGATGGCGGCGATAGCGGAGGGGCTTGACGCTGGCACAGAAAGTCAGGGATGGCGGGACGCAGGGCAGGAGGGATCACAGGAGGCGGAAAGGACGGAACTTACCGGTATGCTCCGCGAGATGGTGACGGAAGCTTTCGGCAAGGATGCGGACAACGTGTCTATGCAGGAGCTTTCTCAGATCAAGTGGATCACCGATAAGTATGATTTTGACTATTCTTACATCGGTTACAGCTTTGAGGATCCTTTCGAAAATCCGGACGCGGAGATCAAATGGCTTTCTTTTTCGGATGATCTGGATCTGGAGAGAGGCTATGAGGGGCTGGGCGCGCTGAAAGGTCTGAAAAAACTGGACACAAATCAGCGTCTGTCCCAGTGCGACTTGAGGGGGCTTAAGCTGGAGAGCCTCAGCGCATCTTTCAGCACATTGGAAGAGGCCGCAGCGGCGGTGGATGATCCGTCGAAGCTTCGGGAGCTGGGCATAAAATACAGTGTGGAAAGTCTGGAAGGATTGGATCTGTTTCCGAATGTGGAAAAACTTTCCATCGATGCGGGCAGCCTTAGCGATGTGGACGAGGTGATCACGATGAAGCACCTGAGATCTCTCACGCTGGAAGATGCGGATAGTATGAGCGATTTTTCCGCTTTCAGCGCGGTGGCAGATCTGGAGGAACTTGTCATCGAATCGGAGAATCTGAAAGCGCTGGATTTTTTGAAAAAGATGCCGCAGTTAAAAAGCCTCGGACTTTCGGACGGGGAACTTTTGAACCTTGACGGGATAGAGGTGCTGGAGAGTCTGGAGAAACTTTCCGTGACAGACTGTGATGAACTGAAGAACATGAGCGCTGTGGAAGGGATGACCGGCTTAAAAGAGCTGACACTGGAGAATGCGTACGACTGCGAGGAGCCTTCGCTGGGAGCTCTCACGGGACTCACGAAGCTGACGCTGCGAAATTTCCACTCCTGCGATTTCCTCCGGAACCTGACGGGGCTCACAGAACTTAACCTGCACGGGTGTGATCTGCCGGAGAATATCGATCTGTCCGGGCTGACGCAGCTCAGGAAGCTGACCTGCACGACTTCCCTGAGTGACAGATCTCTCAAATTTATCGCCGGAATACCCTCACTGGAGTCCGTTTCTCTGCGCGGGATGATAACTTATGATGATATCTCCGGAATCTTTTCGCTGCCGGCTGTAAAGGAGATCGATATCAGTGGAATCGAATGTGAGATCGATTTTGACAGGATCAGTGAAAATACATCGCTGGAAACGCTGGAAATGTCCGGAATAAAGCTGTACGAGAATGTGAGCGTATCCGGCGGAGGCGGGATCGTGTATGTGGATTGGGACAATGTATTTCTGTCGGATCATCTCGATTTCCTCCGATCGTTTCCGAACCTGAGAAGGCTGGATATTTCTGGAAATGAGATCAAGGATCTGAATTTCGCGGAAAGCCTTGTGAAGCTGGAGGAGATCGATCTCTCGGACAACTATGTGACGGAGATACGGCCTCTGGCGGCAAGTCCGGCGTTGAGGTTTGTGAACTGCAAGGGAAATCCGATCGGCAATCTTCAGGTTCTCGGGGAGGATGTTGTCATTTTAGATAAATAAAATTTTCAGAACGGCATTTGTGCCGTACAAGCGCGGCAGACGGAGAGGAGAAAAAATATGAGAATGGAAATGACGAGAGCTTTACAGAAATCGGTGACCAAGCACGGGAGCGTTTTGAAAGCGTTCAGGGCTCAGGGAGGCGGAGGAGCCGGCATGATGGCGGGGGGCATCACTCTGTTGATCTTTGGCGCCCTGTTGGGATTAGTCAGTGTGCTGGCTGTCGGAGTGAACGGCCTGCTGGTCGGGGCGTTCTTCGGGGTGCCCGGGCTTCTTCTTGTTCTGTTCGGTGTGCGCAGCAGAAATAAAAGGTTGAACAATTATCTGGAATTTTACGAGAAAGATACCGGTTACAGCAGGGAAGAGCTGCTGCAGGCGGACAGAGAGCTGATGAGCCAGGATGCGGTGAAGATCGGCGGCAAAATGGATAATTCCGGCGGTAAGGAAGGAATTATTTTTATGGTGACGGAGCACTATTTTCTGACGATATGGCCTGTATACGGGGCGCATTTGAGGAAGCTGGACGATATTGTCGCGGCGTTCTATTCGGCGCAGATTCCGGGAATCGGCGGTTACCGGCAGAACCTGTTTGTCATTTCCAGACAGGAGATAGCGAAGAAAGGCGAAAAAAATCCGTTTACAAAGAAAGAATATCAGGGGTTCGAGTGCGGCTTGATGTCGGAGCAGAGACATTGCCAGCAGGTCTGCATGGAAGTGCTGGAGGAGATGATAAAGAGGGCGCCTCACATTATCACAAGCCAGAATATCGCTGTGAACGGCGTGCCGTATAACCTGGTGAGCATGGACAACTGGCAGGCGGACTGGGCGAGGATTTTAGGGGAATAGTGTGAGCAGACATATAGAAGGGATATCCCATCTGGATAAGGGGCATGAACTCTATCAGAAGGAAAAAAAATCGAGTAAAGTATTGCTGCTGCGAAACAGAGGCATTTTGTATGCCATGCTGATTCAGGATAACCGGATCTGCAAAGTGGCGAGAGAGGAAAAGGAGGAATTTCCGATTGGAACCGTTGTGCTGGGGAAAGTTTTGAATGTGGCAAAGCAGTTTCAGGGAGCTTTCCTTGCGCTGGAAGATCAGAAAGGTACAAAAGGGCGAACGGGATTTTTACAGATAAAAGAGAATATCCGTTATAATCCGGTGAACAGAGCGGCAGACGGGCGGATTCTGTGCGGCGATGAGATACCTGTACAGATCATCAAACAGGCGAAGGGAAATAAACCGCCGCAGCTCTCTGCTGAATATTCTCTCGCGGGACAGTTCGTAGTGGTGGCAAAGGGAAGCGGAAAAATTCACTGCTCGGCAAAGTGCAAAGAGGCGGAGAGGATTCAGCTGGAGGAATCTTTTGAAGCGTGGCGGGAGGCAGTCTTGGCGAAAGAGCCTGAAAAATCCGGTCTCTTTGCAGACTGGGATATCACTTTTCGGACAAACGCGCCTTCTGTCAAGGCGGAGGTGTGGCTGAAAGAGATGAATGACCTGATCGGTCAATTAAAAAACATTGACCGACTAAGTCAAACCAGAACGGTCTACAGTAAACTGTATGAGCCGGAAGCCTTTTATCTGGATTTTATCAAAAATCAAAAAATATCTTCTCTGGAAGAGATCGTGACCGATGAGAAGGTCGTGTATAAAGCGTTGTCCTCCCATACGTATACCAGTGCCGTTCCGGTACGGCTCTACGAGGATAAGCGCATCTCTCTGCAGAGCGTCTATGCTCTGAATACCAGATTAAAGGAGCTTCTATCGCCGACAGTGTATATGAGATCCGGGGCCTATCTGGTGATCGAGCCGACGGAAGCATTGATCGTCGTGGATGTAAACAGCGGAAAATCAGAAAAAAAGACAGAACCGGAGGAGTTTTATTTTCAGACAAATCTGGAGGCGGTGAAAGAGGTCTGTTATCAGCTCTCCGCCCGGAATCTGAGCGGGATGATACTGGTAGATTTTATCAATATGAAAGACAGAGAGCACACCGCGAAGCTGATAGAGGCCTTAAAGAAGGAAACCGCAAAGGATTTGACACCGACTCGTTTTGTCGATCTGACAAGGCTCGGACTGGCGGAAATGACAAGAAAGAAGACGTCACGCACACTGGAATATACGCTGCGGGACTGGGAGTGGAAAGAAGGACGGCATGAGACTACTGAAGATCAATAAGGTGCGCGAAGGAAGATACTTGAAGAATTATGAGCTCGTCTATGAGAACAGGGCGGGGCATGAGAAAAAATATGAGATCGTGAGCCACCATGAAATCAGAGATATTTCCGAACTGGGAGACCGGGTGAGCGGAGTTTCCATTGTGGCGGTCCATGAGGGAAAGATGCTTCTTCTCCGTGAGTTTCGGATGGGGGTGGATCGATTTGTCTACAATCTCTGCGCCGGAATGAAGGAGGCAGAAGAGACATTGGAGGAATGCATCAGACGGGAATTGTATGAGGAGACGGGGCTTTCCCTGAAACGGATCTATAAGATCTTAAATCCTGCTTTTGCGGCGGTGTCGATCTGCGATATTCAGAATCAGATCGCTTTTGTGGAGGCGGAAGGGGAGATCGAAGATTTCCACATGTCGGAGAACGAGTGGATCCAGGCGGCGTTCTATACGAAGGAGGAGATGGCGAGCCTCCTGGAGACGGAGCAGTTCAGCACGAGAGCCCAGATTGCCTCCTGGTTTTTCTCAATCGGGGGGCTTGATAATCTGTAAGGGGGATATAAGATGATGCATATATTTCCGTATTTGAGAGAACAGATAAATTCCGGGAAAACCCGTGAAGAAATCTATCGGATTCTGGATTCTGTGACAGATTCCAGAAAATTTATATGGTTCCCGAACGCCGAATTTTCCGGGAAGGTTTCCTCCTTTTACTTTACGATCAGGCCGGAATTTGGTTACAGAAATTCTTTTGCGCCGGTTCTGACAGGTACTATGACAGAAAAGAAAGAGGGAACAATGATCGATATCGTTCTGCAATTACATATATTTGTGCGTATGTTCATAGTTGTCTGGAGCGGTGGCCTTTTTCTTTTTTTCCTGTTTGGAGTTTTAGGTGTTTATATGGATATTATAGATGGAACGGGAGGAATAATCCTGATTTTGGTGCCAATCGGTATGATTACCGCCAGTCAGATAATAATGCGATTCGGGTTTTATAGCTCGGCGCGGAAAGCGCAGAAAAGACTGAGAGAATTGATTTGTTAAGTCTGATCGACAGTTGTGTGCTATGCGAATTATTTTATGCTGAAAAAGAGGTTGAGGCCTCTTTTTTGTTCGCTTTTTTCATCCTTTTTCATATATTTCCCGTTTTTTTAAAAGCATATTGTAAGTTATCATATAAGGGGGTGTTTTGTGATGAAAATGATCAGGCCGGGGAGAAAAGGAATAAACAATCAGTGGGTGGGGACATTTCTTGCGCTGTCAGTGACCCCGATCCTGCTTGTCAATATTTTCTAAGTTAGCAACCCCCATTTCAAATGGGGGTTTAGCTTTAACCCCTCCGGGG
>CANRWP010000078.1 GCA_947643595.1 uncultured bacterium
CTGATTTCCGACAGGGTAAACTGTTCGCCGGAGATGATGAATATGATAAAAAATGATATCGCAGGAGTGATATCCAGATACATGAAGATAGACGAGGAGAGCATGGAGGTTCAGATCACAAAGAAAAACAGCAAGGGAGCATCGAGAAAATCGCCGTTTTTGTATGTGAATATTCCGATTCTGGATCTGACATCCTCATCCTCCGAGAGAATATGAGCGGGCGATAGAAGCGTATGCCCGGACAGGTGTTGATATATGTTCAGACAGCATGGAATACGTGAATTTTTAAAGGATTATGATTTCAAACTGATATTTTTAGTGGTTTCTCTGACGGTGCTTGGCATTTTCGCGATCGGAAGTGTCAGGCCCAGCCTGCAGAACCGACAGGTGATGGGCATGGCGCTCAGTATTTTCGGGATGCTGGCGGTCTCCTTTGTGGACTACCACTTTGTGCTCAAATTTTATCATCTGATATATGTGGTGAATATCATTTTGCTGGGACTGGTTTTCAGTCCCCTGGGAGATTCCGCCGGTGGTGCCCGCAGATGGCTTGAATTGGGCGAATTTCGCTTTCAACCTTCAGAACTTGCTAAAATTTTGTTGATTTTATTCTTCGCACAGTATATTATGTTAAATAGGGAGAGATTAAACAGTTTTGGTATTATTTTGTTATCCCTGGTGCTGATCGGAATTCCGATGGTGCCGATCGTGAAGGAGGACTTGTCTACTACCATCGTAATCGCTATCGTATTCTGTGTTATGATGTACCTTGGGGGTCTGAGTCATAAACTGATTCTGGCGGTGATTGCCATTACAGTTCCGGTGACCGTCATCTTTTTGACGATGGTGATCCGGCCGGATCAGAAGATTCTGGCAGACTACCAGCAAAAGCGTATTCTCGCCTGGCTTTATCCGGATGAATACAAGGATACGGAGGCATATCAGCAGAATAATTCCATGATGGCGATCGGTTCCGGACAACTTTTGGGGAAGGGCTATAACAACAACGAAATAGGTTCCGTCAAAAACGGGAATTTTATTTCGGAGGGGCAGACGGATTTTATCTTTGCGATCATCGGGGAAGAATGGGGGTTTATAGGGAGCTGTTTGATCATCATCCTTCAGTTTTTAATTGCGCTGGAATGTGCTTTGATCGGATGGAAAGCCAGGGATATGGCAGGACATGTGATAGCTGGCGGGGTCGCCGGTTTGGTCTGTTTTCAAAGTTTTATCAATATCGGGGTTGCAACCGGGCTGGTTCCGAATACAGGACTCCCGCTGCCATTTGTCAGTTACGGACTCACTTCCCTCGTCAGTATGTATCTGGGGATAGGGTTTGTCCTTAACGTGAGATGGGTAAGCCGCAGGGCGAGAAATGACTGAAATGTTGCCAATTGACAGAAAAATAAATGCATTAAAGAAGAGGTGAGAAGGAGTCATGAATATTGCATTGATTGCGCACGATGCAAAAAAGAAGCTGATGCAGAATTTCTGCATTGCTTACAGGGGTATTTTAAGCAAAAACGATCTGTTTGCCACCGGGACGACAGGCAGACTGATCGAAGAAGTTACGAACCTAAATGTACACAAATATCTTGCAGGACATCTCGGGGGAGAACAGCAGATGGGGGCAGATATCGAACACAATCAAATTGATCTGGTGATTTTTCTGAGGGATCCGCTTACATCCAAATCCCACGAGCCGGATGTGAACAATGTTGTCAGGCTGTGCGACACGCACAATATCCCGCTTGCTACAAACCTCGCATCTGCAGAACTTTTGGTTAAAGCATTGGACAGAGGAGATTTAGAGTGGCGTGAAATGTACAAATAGGAAACATGTTTTGTTGACGTGCATCTGTCTTGGCGCATTGCTCCTGACCGGCTGCGGCCGCAGCAGTTACGCGATGCCTTATGACGCGTACTCTGTGAACAGCAGTTACACTGTTTTGAGTGTAGATCAGGCGGGCAGGGCGGAAACTTTTGCCGCGGACTTATGCATTGCCAATGAAAATTACAACGAGAGCGCCGTGGATATGTCGCAGGCTGAGGCGGCCGGACTGTTTTCCCTGGGGGATAAGCAGACGATGTATGCCAAGAATATCCACGAGCAGCTCTATCCGGCGTCCCTCACAAAGGTAATGACAGCTCTTGTCGCACTAAAGAACGGGAATCGGGAGGATGTACTGACGGCCTCCGCCAATGTCAGGATTACAGAATCGGGAGCGACCCTCTCCGGTCTGAAAGAGGGAGATAAGATGACTCTGGACCAGGCGCTCCGGATTCTGCTCCTGCAGTCCGCGAACGATGTGGCGATCATGATCGCAGAACAGTATGGCGGAACAGTGGAGCACTTCTGTGAGATGATGAATGAGGAGGCCGGAGCGATCGGCGCCACAAACTGCCGGTTTGCGAATCCTCACGGATTGACGGATGAAAATCATTATGTCACAGCCTATGACATGTACCTGATTTTTAACGAAGCCTGTAAATATGAGCTTTTTAAAGAAATTATCGGTATGAATGCCTATACGACGGTCTATTATGATGCAGGCGGAGTGGAAATTACCTTTGATAAGCCTTCTACCAACTGGTATTTTACGGGTGAAGCCGTTGCTCCGGCAGGTATTACGGTACTTGGCGGTAAGACCGGTACTACAGCTGCCGCCGGAAAATGTCTGGTGTTGTTGTCCAGTGATACATCCGGGAAATCCTATATTTCCGTGATTTTGAAGTCCGAGGAAAGAGGGGTCATGTACACGGAAATGACCGACTTGCTGAATGTCATCCAAAAATAAACACAATACTTATTGTTTTTTTTGGCAGAATCACTTATAATAGAAACAGAATTTAGGACAACCTAAAACTACTTACATCAGGAGGTTTTTTCAATGGTTCAGTTAATCGTAGGAAGAAAAGGAAAAGGAAAGACAAAACAGTTGCTGGATAAAGTAAATGCTGAAATTAAGACAGTATCCGGCAACATTGTTTATCTTGATAAGAGTACAAAACATATGTATGAACTCAATAATAAAGTCAGACTCATCAATGTGCCCGATTATATGATCTCCGACGCGGATGAGTTTATCGGTTTTATCTCTGGCATTATTTCTCAGGATCACGACCTGGAGCAGATGTATTTCGACAGCTTTTTAAAGATTGCGTGTCTGGAAGATATGGATATTGAACCGACAGTGAAAAAACTGCAGACGATCAGTGAAAAGTTTAACATACAGCTTGTTTTAAGTGTTTCTCTGGATGAGCATGAATTACCCGAATCCTTGAAATCCAACGTACTGGTGTCCCTGTAATGGGGTGAGTTTCACCCGGTGTGTTTCACTTGGTGAGTTTCGTCTCACCGGAAGATAAAAAGGCTACATAAGGCCTCGGAAATATCCGAGGCTTTTATTCATGGAGGTTCTTATCTTGGCACAGGAAAACGGCTCCAACATCAGAAAATACCGTAGACCGTTAAATATAAATATCGGCATGATTATCTTTGGAGCGATGTTTATCTACATCATCATCTGTATTATCATGTATATGCAGACGGAACATTTGAGTGGTTACGAGGTAAAAACCGGTTCACTCACCGTCAACAATGTATACCGGGGAATCGCGATCAGGGAGGAGACGATCTACCAGTCCGTCGACGCCGGATTTGTCTATTATTTCGTGCCTGAGGGAAGTCATGTGGCCTGTGGCGATCTCGTGTATGCCGTGGATTCTTCCAGCAAGCTGGAGGAACTCATGAATGAGACTGCGGAAGAACGAAAACTGACGAACAATGACTACAACAGTCTGAAGACAAAAATCGTAAATTACCGGAATAATTTTGACGAAATGGAGTTTTCTACCGTCTACGATTTCAAGTATGATCTGCAGAGTGAAGTGGCGAAACTCAGCAACCAGACTATACTCAGCACGATCAACGAGATGTCCGAATCGGTGGGCATCAGCAAGTGTTACGCTGACAGAGCCGGAGCCGTAGTGTTTTCCAGTGACGGTTATGAGGAGCTGAAGCCCCATGAAATTACTCTGGACAATTTTGACGAGGAGAAGTATGTGAAAAATCAGTACCTTGCCACGAACCGATTCGGGAAGGAGGACGACGTCTATAAGCTTGTGACAAAGGAAGACTGGGAAGTCGTCATCCGGGTGGATACGGAGCGGGTGCCGGAACTTCAGAAAGCGGAATATGTAAAAGTAAAATTTATGGAAGATCAGTATGAGACCTGGGGGAAAGTGACGGTTTACGGGAGGGACGAGGAGGAGAATATCACCTTTGTAGGCCTGACTTTCACCAATTCCATGATCAATTATATCACAGACAGATTTGTCGATGTGGAACTGATTCTGGAGGAACAGACGGGGCTGAAAATTCCCAATTCCGCGATCGCTCAGAGGAATTTTTTCCTGATCGATGAGGAATACATTATAGAGCACGGCAGTGATAAGACCCAGGGGGTCATGCGCCAGACTTTTACCGAGGACAATGAGATCACCTCGGAGTTTGTCGAGACGCCGATCTATAACGTGGACGAGAAAGCGGGGGTCTACTATGTGGATGAGAGTGTTCTGAAGGTGGGAGACGTGCTCTATCGGGAAGATTCCGCGGAGACTCTGACGGTGAGCAAACAGGCTTCCCTGACCGGTGTCTACAACATCAATAAAGGGTACGCGGATTTCAAGAGGATCATTGTGCTGTACGACAACGACGAGTATTCCATCGTAGAATCCAATACCAAGTACGGACTTCGCCCGTACGACTATATTGCGCTGGAGGCGTCCACTGTGGTGGCGGATCAGTTTGTGACGGAGAAAGGGCTTACGATGAAGGAAGAGGACGATGAGGAGTAACGTCCACATGTCCGTTAATGTGGAGGGCAGAAATATTATGATAAAAGAAAATCTGGATACGGTGAACGGAAATATTCAGGCGGCGGCTCTGGAGGCCGGGAGAAGGCAGGAGGAGATCACGCTGATAGCGGTCAGCAAGACAAAGCCGGTCTCCATGGTGGAGGAGGCCTACGCCTGCGGCTGCCGGGACTTCGGTGAGAACAGAGTGCAGGAGCTGTGCGATAAGTGTGAGGTGCTGCCGAAGGATATCCGCTGGCACCTGATCGGACATCTGCAGCGCAACAAGGTAAAATATGTGGTGGATAAGGCGTATCTGATTCACAGCGTGGATTCCCTGCGGCTGGCGCAGGAAATCCAGAAAGAGGCGGAGAAAAAGCAGGTCGATGTCAATATCCTGATAGAGGTAAATATGGCGGCGGAGGAAAGCAAGTTCGGCGTTTCGCCGGAGGAAGCGGAAAATCTGGTCCGCGAGGCGGCAAAACTTCCCAACGTACATATTCAGGGGCTGATGACGATAGCGCCTGTTGTCGAAAAACCGGAAGATAACGCAGTTCACTTTGCTAACTTAAAACAATTATCTGTTGACATAAAAGGTAAAAACATTGATAATGTTAATATGAATGTTCTATCCATGGGGATGACCGGAGATTATGAACAGGCAGTCAAAGATGGAGCGACATATGTGAGGGTGGGGACCGGCATCTTTGGGGAACGATAAGGAGAGAGTGATTAATGGGAGCATTAGACAATTTTTTGAAGATTCTTCAGCTGAATGAAGAGGATGAAGATGGGGAATATTATGATGACGACTACTATGACGACGAGGATGAGATAGCGGAGCCTGCGCCCCGGAAAAAGGCGGCAGTTGTAAAGGAATCAAATATTTCTGAGGTTGCTGAAGAAAAACCTGTCAAGAAAACGGTTCCCAAGATAACACCGATGAAACCCAGGAAGGTGAATGCCGGCGGCATGGAAGTCTGCGTGATCAAACCCACTTCGGTGGAGGACGGGAGAGAGATCACCGAGACACTGCTGGCAAACAGGACCGTTGTTCTGAATCTGGAAGGGCTGGATATGGAGATCGCCCAAAGGATCATCGATTTTACTAGCGGATCCTGCTTCGCGATCAGCGGCAATCTGCAGAAAATTTCTCATTACATATTTATCGTCACACCGCCGAGTGTGGATATCTCAGGAGATTTTCAGGAGATCATGGGTTCCGCACTGGACATGCCTATCTGATGACTAAAAATGATACAGAAAGCATGAGGATGCAAGGCATCCTGCAAGAGATGCACCCTTGCAGGATGTTTTTTCAGGTACTGATTTATATTGAGGAGAATACTTATGAGCGAGACGGTTAAAGAAAATGCTTACGGACGGCTTGCGGTTTCCTTTCAAAAGAAACCCTGCTACGATATTGTGTTGGAACATTCCTTCGATAGACTGCCGGAGGAACTTTTGCAGCTGTTTCAGGGGGAGGATGGGGATAATTCCCTGGAGAAGCGAAATCTCTGCGTTATCACGGACCGTAATGTGGACGCGCTTTTCGGAGCTGAAATCAAAGAGCTTTTACAGGGAATCTGTAAGGAACTCTTTTTCTATGTGTTTTCTGCGGGAGAGGAACATAAGACATTGGAGACCGTATCCGATATCTACCGCTTTCTGATCGAGAAGAGGATTACCAGGAAGGATATGCTGATCGCTCTCGGCGGAGGCGTAGTCGGGGATATCGTCGGTTTTGCCGCAGCTTCCTATCTGCGCGGGATCGATTTCATACAGATTCCGACCACTCTGCTCGCCCAGGTGGACAGCTCCATCGGAGGGAAAACCGGTGTGGATTTCGAGCAGTATAAAAATATGGTAGGGGCTTTCCACATGCCCAGGCTTGTCTATACGAATGTCTCCGTGCTGAAGGAGCTGGATGAGAGGCAGTTTGCGTCGGGCTTTGCCGAGATCATGAAACACGGACTGATTAAAGACGGAAAATATTATGAATGGCTCCTCGGAAATATCTATGAGATCAACGACCGGGACATGGATGTGCTACAGGAGATGGTCTACAGGAGCTGTGTGATCAAAAAGAAAGTTGTGGAGAAGGATCCGACGGAGAAAGGGGAGCGGGCTCTTCTGAACTTTGGACACACCATCGGACATGGCATTGAAAAGGCGAGCAATTTTACGCTGCTGCACGGGGAATGTGTGGCTCTGGGCTGTATTGCCGCGGCTAATATTTCCTATATGCGCCACCTCATCGGGGAGGATGAATATCTGGAGATCCGCGATATGTTTGTTCCTTTCGGCCTTCCGATCACCCTGCGGAATATCGACTTTACGGCGGAGGAAGTTGTAGAAAACACGAAGTCCGATAAGAAGAATGCTTCCGGAACGCTGCGATTTATTCTGCTTAACAGATTGGGAAAGGCAGTGATCGACGAAAATGTGACGGAGAAAGAACTGCTGCAGGCGGTGGAGGATTTGATCATTCATGAAGAAGCGTAAAACGTTATTACTTATCACGGATCTGGTGGCGATAGTCCTTTTGACATATTTCGATCAGTTTACAAAGGGCATGGCGGTTCTCTATCTGAAGGGAAAGCCTGATATCCCGATCTTGCGGAACGTCCTGGTTCTGCAGTATCTGGAGAACAAAGGGGCTGCGTTTGGCATGCTGCAAAACCAGAAGATCTTTTTTATCTTTATTGAGATACTGATTTTGTTCGTCATCGGTTTTGTGCTGCTCAGGGTGCCTTCCCACAGAAAGTATAATCTGATGCATCTCATTCTGGTGTTGATTGCCAGCGGGGCCATCGGCAATATGATTGATCGGGCCGTGCAGGATTATGTAGTGGACTTTATATATTTTGTGCTGATCGATTTTCCGATCTTTAATGTGGCGGACATCTATGTGACTGGAGCTACCGCCATTTTTGTGATCGCAATTTTATTCTACTATAAAGAAGAAGATTTCTCTTTTCTCAGCATAAAGCAAAAGATGCAACGCACCCCAAACTATATGGAGGACCAGGGTAAAAAATAGGGATGGACGAGTTTAAATTTGAAGTGACGGAGAGAGACAGCGGTGAGCGGATCGACAAATTTATCACAGATTGTATGGATTCTCTCACCCGTTCTTATATACAGAAGATGATCGCGGAGGGGCAGTGCTATGTAAACGGGAGAGCAGCGAAGGCGAGTTACCGTGTAAAAGAGGAGGATGAGGTGGTGTTCTCCCTGCCGGAAAACGTCGAGCCGGATATTGCGGCCGAGGATATACCGCTCGATATCCTGTACGAGGATGCCGACGTTCTGGTGATCAACAAGCCGAAACATATGGTCGTGCATCCGGCTCCCGGACATTATAGCGGCACCCTGGTCAACGCGGTCCTGTATCATTGCAGAGGGTCTCTATCCGGCATCAACGGCGTGATGCGGCCGGGAATCGTTCATCGTATCGACAAGGATACGTCGGGTTCTCTGATCGTCTGTAAGAACAATGCGGCACATAACAGCGTTGCTGCCCAGCTGAAAGATCACTCGGTAAACCGTATCTACCATGCGATCGTCCACGGTGTGTTGAAGGAGGAGGAGATGACAATAGACGCTCCTCTGGGGCGGCATCCGAAAGATCGGATGAAAATGGCAGTGGTATCCGGTGGAAAGAGAGCGGTGACCCATGTTCAGGTGTTAAAACGTTTTGAGAAGTTTACCTATGCAGCCTGTCAGTTAGAGACCGGACGAACGCATCAGATCCGGGTGCATATGGCCCATATCGGGCATCCGATTCTGGGGGATGAGATCTATGCACCCGGCAGAAAGAGTCCTGTCAAATGCGAAAACGGGCAGATACTGCACGCAAAAGTTATCGGTTTTGTCCATCCGACAAGCGGGGAATATATTGAATTCGATGCTCCGTTGCCCGGCGAATTCAGACATCTTCTGGAAATTCTTCCATGAATTCCGCATATTTATTCAAAAAAAATTCGGTTTTTCCGGATTTTTTTATTGAATTTTTCGATTTAGTGTGCTAAATTAATTACAGTGTTTTTTTAGAAAGTTTATAATTATTTAATATCATAGAAGTACAACGGAGTATAAAACGGAATGAATTCGGCTGATTATTTAAATAGATTGCTTCTTCGGTATTCGGGTACGTTCGATATTTATCAGCCATATATTATCCTGGGCAGAGAATATCCGGCGTACGGATATTTTTTTTCACATGTGGAGAAATATCTTCTCACAAGAAGGGCAAACATGTGGTCTGCGGACAGTTATGAACATATTTTGTTTGTCAATCCGGACGAACTGACAACAGCACATTTGGAGGAATACAGACAGGCGGTGGAGGAATATATTGAACCGATACTGGTTTTGAAGGGAGAGAATCTCCCGGAACCTGACCATATGTATTCCTATATCACAATAGCGGTAGTGACGGAGAAGTCATTGTCCCCCGAGATAAAGAAGGCAGTCGGAAAGTTTAAGTTTGAGAAAAGCTATATGCACAGTATCCGGGGATATTCTCAGATGCGGATCGCGGTGGCGTCCATGGAGGATGAAAAGGTCTGCCTGAATGCCGCGGGGCGCACGTTAAAGAAACTTTATCGAAGTGTTTTCGAGGAAGTCAAAGCCGGAAAGACCGGTTACAGGGAAGCACTGGAAAAGCAGGGGATCGAAAGTTTTAAACAGCAGATACCCGAATGATATTCGCTTATGTTGGCGTCGGAGACGGCGTTTATATAAGGCTCTATCAACACTAATGAGGAGTAAACATTACTCCCCAAATAAAAATTTATAGGAGGGATTAGTGTGAGCGCATTATTATTAATCGTACTTGCCATCGTAATTTTCATCGTAGCTTATCTTACGTATGGACGTTACCTGGCTAAAACATGGGGAATTGACCCCAGCAGAACCACGCCTGCCCATGAAATGGAAGACGGCGTTGACTATGTTCCGGCAAAGACGGCTGTCCTTATGGGACATCACTTTTCATCGATTGCCGGTGCAGGCCCCATCAACGGACCGATACAGGCGGCATTTTTTGGCTGGGTACCCTGTTTCCTCTGGATTGTGATCGGTGGTATTTTCTTCGGTGCAGTTCAGGATTTCAGTTCTATTTTTGTATCGATTCGTCATAAAGGTATGTCCCTTGGCGAAGTAATCGAGGAGAACATCGGCAAAAAGGCGAGAGTACTCTTCACCGTGTTTGCGTGGCTGGTACTTCTTCTGGTTATCGCGGCATTTGCGGATATCGTGGCAAACTCCTTTATCGGTGCAAGCCATGGCGGAAGCGCCAGCAACGGTTCCGTCGCAACGGCTTCCCTGCTGTTCATTCCGCTGGCTATCGTTTTCGGTTTCCTCGTATACAGGAAAAATGTTCCGATGGTGATCGCTACCGTTCTCGGCGTTGTTCTTCTGGCGGTATGCGTAGGTCTTGGCCTGACATTCCCGTTGGATCTGCCCAAAAATTTCTGGATCGCGTTTGTGTTTGTCTACATCATGATCGCTTCCGTAGCTCCGGTATGGATCCTGCTGCAGCCCAGAGATTATCTGAGCTCTTTCCTGCTTTATTTTATGATGGCGGCTGCTGTGATCGGTATTGTCGGCGCTACGATTATCAATCCGGCGTCCACAACGTTCCAGACACCGGCATTTACAGGCTTCTCGGTAAACGGAAGCTATCTGTTCCCGGTACTGTTCATCACTATCGCCTGCGGCGCTATCTCCGGTTTCCATTCACTGATCGGTTCCGGTACGACGTCCAAACAGTTGGACAACGAGAAGGACGCGTTGTTGGTCGGTTACGGTTCCATGCTGATCGAGTGCGTGTTAGCTGTGATCTCTCTGATCGCCATCGGTACGCTTTCCGCTAACGGCACACAGGCTGCAGTGCAGGAGATGCTCGGTTTAGAAGCGATTTCTCCGACCGTTATCTTCGGTACGGCTATCGCTAACTTCTTCGAGGTGATGGGGTTCTCCGCAAATGCGGTTGCAGCGACAAAGACAATCATCATGCTGGCGGTTTCCTGCTTCTGCCTGACATCTCTGGATACCGGCACAAGGCTCGGCAGATTTATGTTCCAGGAACTGTTTGCGACAAACAAGAGCGGAGAGAAAAATATCCTGTCCAATATGTATGTGGCGACAGTGATCACCGCCATCTGCGGTTTCATTCTCTGCCTGGCTGGATATCAGAAAGTATGGCCTTTATTTGGTGCTGCTAACCAGCTGGTGGCTGTTCCCGCGTTCCTTGCGGCAGCTACATATTTAAAGAAGATCGGCAAGAACAACAAGATGCTGTATTTCCCGATCATTTTCATGTCCGCCGCAACGCTCTGCTCGCTGATATTATCGTTCAAGAATAATATCGTGGCAATCACTGAAGGGGCGGAAGGAACGGCACTGTTCACCTGCATTTTGCAGGATGTGATCATCGTTCCGCTTGTGATCCTTGCTGTTATCCTTATTGTGGAGGGTACGCAGGTTCTGACAGGAAAGAAGAAAGTGGCTTAATGGAAATAAGTTTGCCCGTCCGGATCATGATCCGGGCGGGCAGTTTTGTTTTCACTTGTTTTTATCTTCTATAGCAGGTTTAACG
>CANRWP010000079.1 GCA_947643595.1 uncultured bacterium
GCAGCCCCTCGCCCAGGGATTCCGCCCCGTCGCAGCCCATGCCGATGGTCTCGTTATAATCGATCTTCATGTAACCGAAACCGTATTTCTGCAACGTCCCTATCACCTTCTTCGACAGGTACTCCTGCACCCAGGAATCCCGCATATCCCAGAACCGCCTGAAATAGCTGGTCAGCACCGCCCCGTCCTTTTGCAGCAGATGCTCCGTGTTCCGATAGGCTCTCGCCGCGCTGCCCACGGTCTCGATCTCAAACCAGAGCCCCGGCACCATCCCCGCGTCCCGGATCGCCTGCGTGGTTTTCTCAAGCCCCTCCGGGAACAGCGTCTTTGACACCTCGTAATCCCCCATGCCGATATCCCAGGGCACGCCGTCCTCCTTATACCAGCCACAGTCAATCACAAAATACTGAAAACCCTTTCCCCGGATGCGATCCAATATTTTCTTTATATTTTCATGGGACGGATTCCCCCAGGTCGTACAGTACTCATTAAACAGAACAGGCAGCTCCCGCTCCGACTCCGGCGCCCGCTCAAAGCCCTCCAACGCCGCCCTTGTCAGTCTTTCCGTAAAGACATCCAGAGAGTCTGTGTGCGCCGCGGAGACGATCGCCTCCGGCGTCTCAAACCGCTCTCCTGCCGCTAGCGTTTTCATCCAGTGCCCGAAATCCCGGTCCGCCAGCCCGCCGCTCAGGGCAAGCCCCTCATCCTTCCGGTACAGCTCCATCTGCCAGGACGCGTGGTGGGCGATCTGCGCCCCCCAGAACACATGGTGTTCCGCATCCTCCACCGCCGCAAACGGGAAAAATTTATTCACCGGCATGGACCCTGCCTGCCCGAACTTCTCACACCGCACCGCATGGGGTTCCCACGCCGGCTCCAGCTGCAGATCCTCTACCGGAATCCGCTCCATCCTCCCCTCCTGGCTCCACACGCTGCGGGCGCGGTACACAAAAAGCTGCTCGTGCCCGTCCCCCCTCTGGTAGGGCGAGAGATTCCCCAACGAAAAACTCTCAAACATCTCCATCGTCAGCGGACCATCCCCGATATTTTCCAACGCACAGGAAATCCTCACATACGGATCGCCCCGCCGCCAAGTGAGCCGGTGCACCGCCTCATACTTCCCCGGCGCCTCCATCACAGTCTCTATCGTCAGCCTGCCGTCCTCCTCGCTCTCTCGCTGCTCCCGAAACGCAAGCCGCCTCACGCTCTCCCCGTTCCGCATGGAATTTCCCATCGCGTACGCCTCATTGTAGATATCCCCGGTGAACTTCACCTGTATCAAAGAATCCACTATCTCCTTCTTCTCATAAAGCTCCTCAAGGGGCAGATCCGCCGGCAGAAGCAGTAACCCGACCTGCTTTCTCTCCCCGTCCGTCACATACCGCGCAACCATATCCCCCAGAGGGTAATCTCTCAAAATCTCTATACCGTACATACTTTCTTACCCTTTCACGGCTCCAACCGTCATACCCTTGATAAAATACTTCTGCAGACTGAGGAACAAAATCGCGATCGGCAGCACCGAGATCACGATCGCCGCCATCGCCGTCGTGTAATCGCTGCTCTGCGCCGAGAACAGCGACTGGATCGCCACCGTCAGCGTCTTCAACTGCTTCTTGCTCACATACAGGCTCGCCAGCAGGTAATCATTCCAGATCTGGAAGGACTGCATAATGACAAGCGTCGCCATCGCCGGCTTTAACAGCGGCAGCACCACCGAAAAGTACGTCCGAAACACCGAACACCCGTCGATCCTCGCGGCCTCCTCCAACTCTAACGGCACCGTGGACATAAAACTGTTCATCAGGAAAACGCCAAAAGAGACCCCTGTCGCCACATACATAAAGATGATACCGTGCCTTGTGTTGGTCAGATTCAGCCTAAACCCGATCATATAGATCGGCAGAAACAGCGCCTGGTAGGGGATCAAAATTCCCACTATAAAATAGATATAGGCAAACTTAAAAAACTTTCTGCTGCACCGGGCGATCGCCCAGGCCGTCATCCCGCATAAAAGCGCCAGGATCAGCACGCTTGTCACCGTATAGAACAGCGTATTGACAAAGGTCGTCCCCAGATCCAGCTTCTTGAACGCCGCCGCGTAGTTGTCAAAATTCAGACTCTCCGGCAGCGCCAGCGGACTGCTCAGATAGAGCTCCCTCTTGCCCTTGAAGGAATAATTCAGGATGATGAACAGCGGCGCGATAAACAGAACCGCCGCCAGTGTCATAATGATCTGGACCGCAAGCGTCCCCTTCGTGTATGGCTGGGACGGCACAAACTCTTTCTCTTTTTTCTTTTTCCCAATACTCATCACACCTGTACCTCCTTCTTTTTCAATCCCTTCACCTGGACCATCGCCACCATGAGAAGCACCAGCACAAGCGTCACGGACATGGCGCAGCCGTAACCGTACTGTCTGCCATTGATCGCCGTCGTGTACGTCTGATAGATCACGGACGTGGAAGCTCTGCCCGGCCCGCCCTTAGTGGAGGAGACAAGCAGATCATAGACTTTCAACGAACCCGTCGTGATGCCCACCACGCAGATCGTGATCGCCGGCGCCAGCATCGGCAGCGTCACATTGATAAACCGGCTCACCGGCCCCGCGCCGTCCACCTTCGCCGCCTCATGGAGATCCCCCGGCACGGACTGAAGCCCCGCCAGATAAATTAACATCCAGTACCCGATCCACTGCCAGTTGTTGGCGATCAAAAGCCCTCTGAGCACTGTCCTCTTTTCCCCGAACAGCAGGAAATTGATGTTGGTTCCCAATACATCGTTTAACGCCGGCAGCACATTTGAGAACATCTTTAACCACACAAATCCGACTACCAGCGCGCTGATCAGACAGGGTACAAACAGCACGGTCCTGTAGACCTTCTGCGCCTTGATGCCGGAGTCAAGCGCCACCGCGAAGAGCAGCGCCACCACATTCTGAATGATCGTGTTCCAGATCGTAAAGCGCAGCGTAAACCACCAGGCATTCCTGAACTCGGGATCTTTGATCAGATCGACATAGTTCTGAAACGCGACAAATGGCTTTTCCGCCGACATGCCGTCCCAGCTCGTAAACGAGTAGCGGACCGCCAGAACAAGCGGCACGATCAGTCCGATCGTAAAAATAATAAATCCCGGAAGTACCATCAGAAAATACTGTCTGGACATCTTCTTTTCCATATAGCTTATCTTCTTTTTTTCATTCATTGATGCTATCCTTCTTTCCCTGATCATAAATATGCGGCATGCCTGTCATACTCAAAAGAGGGGAAAAGCCTCCGCCTCTCCCCTCTCATAGTATCGTTTAGTTCGCGGAACTTGCGTCCACTCTGCCATCGGAAGCCTTCAGGCAGTCCTCAAAGGATTCATCCCCCTGCAGCCATGCAGCGATGTCTTTCGCGTTCTCCTCCTGGAAGCCTCCCCATACGAGCTGGTTGTTTCCAAGGGTTACGTCCACGATCATACCGTCTGCCGCGTAGGCGTCGATATCAGCCTGGCTCGGATTTGTGAAAGTGGGTGTCACATCTTTCAGCATGGAAGCTGTCTTTGTGTAGTCCAGGATCTCCACTGCCAGTTCCTTGTCGGATGTCAGTACATCTAGCACCTTGTTTACAGCATCCTGATGCTCTGTAGCCGCGCTTGTCATGATCGTGATATTCGGCTCAAAGATCAGCTTGGAATCGCCGGTCTGGTTCGGGAACGGGAAGATACCGAAGTCAAAGCTTTCATCGATATCCAGGAAGTTCTGGATGGACCAGGAGCCGGAAACCTTCATCGCCGCTTCGCCAAGCACCATCTTCGCATCGCAGTCTGTCTGCTCTGTGGAGAAAGTCTCGGGATAGGTGTTGTCGAAGATCAGCTTGTTGTATGTATAAGCCGTCTGCGCCGCTTCATCCTCCGAGAAGGACACTTCGCCTGCGCGGAACTTGTCACCCCATGTGGGATCGTTGTTGAACACATCGTTCATCATGAACTGCATGGTCACGTTGCCGATGGACCAGGTATCCACCATGTGGCTTGCGAAAGGCGTAATGCCCTTTGCGTTGCAGTCGTCGATGATCGCCTGTAAATCTTCCTGTGTCTTCGGCACTTCCCAGCCGTTCTCCGCAAACATCGTCTTGTTGTAGTAGACGCCCTGGTAAAGCGCGTTATATACAAGGCCGTATGTCTTGCCGTCGATGGTCACGTTCTCTCTCGCCGCATCCAGCCCCTTGTCCAGATAAGACGCATCGATCTCACCGAGGATTCCCTGGGGTGCGTAGGTTGCCACATCCTGCGCCTTGCCGATCATGATATCGGGCAGGCCGGACTGCATATACTGCTGCATCTTCGGCTGAAAATCATTGCCCCAGTCCACGCATTCCCACTCCAGAGTCACTTCGGGATACTTTGCCGCCAGAGCCTCATCGATCATATCCTCGATCCCCGCGTCCGTTGTGGACTGGCCTGCCAGTACGGTCAGAGTCACTGCCTCGCCGGAAGAGCTCTCCGCCGCCGGTGCCTCCGCCTCAGCGTCTCCGCTCTCCTCCGCGGGCGTCTCCGCCGCCGGCGCTTCTTCAGCAGGCGCTTCCGAATTGCCGCAGCCCGCTAAAAGCCCTGCTGTCATACAGGTTGCAAGAAGTAAACTCAGTAAACTTTTCTTTTTCATTTTCCTTCCTCCATTTCGTTTTTACGACAGCCGCCTGGAACTGCCGCTTTTGATGATCTTATTATAATAAAAACAAGAGAGGCACAATTAGGAAAAATTTGAAAATTTCAGTTGGATTTTTCGAACCTGCTCCTGTACTCCCGGGGGCTCATCCCCGTGCTCTTGCGGAACACTCTGCTGAAATAAGTATAATCATCGTATCCCACCATAAAAGCAACCTCCGTCAGGTTTTTCTTCCCCTCCTGTATATACTGTTTCGCCTTCTCCATCCTCCTGTTTGTGATATACAGAACCGGGCTCTCCCCGATCTCCTGCCGGAATACCCTGGAGAAATAGGAGTGCTCCACATGGAACTGCTCCGCCAACGTCGTCAGAGTCAATTCCTCGTAAAAATGTCCGTCGATCCAGGCCGCCGCCTCCCGCACGATGGCCTTCATGGAATCGGTTGCCGCCTCCTTTTTCTCCGGGACAAGCATGCTGACCACTTCCCGCATCATGTCACACACACTTCGGATATCCAGACTTTCCACCGTCTTATCCAGAGATTCCGTCACGTTCTCTATATCGATCGCTTTCTCTCTGCTGCACTCTCTGGCGGCAAAATCCTGCAGCGCATTCATGATCTGCCGAACGGTCTGTTTCACTTCCAGATAACTCCACCCCTGCTTTTCGCAGTCCGCAAGCCCGCTCTCCTCCAGGATCACCCGGCAGACGCCGTCCCCGTCCCGGGCCGCCAGATAAAAACTGATCTGCTTTTCCTTCTCCTCCTGAAAGTGAAGCCTCATCCGGACCTCCTTCTCTCCGCCTTCCTCACAGAACAGTATCTCATCTTTTCTGCAAAATTTACGCTCCATCAAAATCCCCACGGTCTCCATATAGGCCGTATGGAGACTCTCCATGGAATAGGAATGCCCGCTGATACACAGTGTCAGCTCCGTCTGCAAAATTTCTGACATCCCTGTCATCAATCGTTCCGCCGTCTGCTCCAGCTCCCGCCCGCTCATCTCCGTGATGATCAGAAACTCGTTGGAATGATAGATATGATTGAATACAATGGCCTTCTCATTGCGTAAAATTTCCCGTATTCTCTCCTTCGTGTGGAAAGAGAACGCATTTCTGGTCTGCCGGCTTTTGCGGACTGCCTCCTGCAGATTATCTATCTTCAGGAGGATCAGACTGATCCCTGCCAGATCCATATTTGCGTTGACGGACACGCTGGAAGCAAGCGGAAGCTGTCTGTGGGCGATCATCTCGCTGAACTCCGTATCCTGTATCAGGGAAGCCGCCTCCTGCAGGCGCTTCTGTTCATGTTCCCGCTCCCCGATCATCTCGAGCGCCCTGACTAACGCGTTTACCAGATCCATCTTCGTCACAGGTTTCATCAGATAATTGATGGATCCTGCCAGAAAAGAATCCTTCACATAGGCAAAGTCGTTGTAACCGCTGACCACAAAGGAGATCACTTTCGGATATTTTTCCTGCACCACTGCCAGAAGTTTTGTCCCCGACAAAAAGGGCATGTCGATATCCGTGATCAGAATATCCGGCACTTCCGCCTCCATCTTTCTCAGCACATCCTCCCCGTCCGCCGCGGGCTCCATCAATTCCAGGGAATACTTTTCCCAGGGAATCATCCGCTTCAGTTTTTCCCTCGTCCAGTATTCGTCGTCGGCGATCAGCACTTTGTACTTTCTCTCACTCATTCTCCTTCTCTCCCTCTATCTTTGGTATCACCATCCGCACCTTTGTCCCCTCTCCGGCAACACTCTCGATACGCAGCCCGTACTCTTCCCCATACAGAATCTTCAATCTGGCATTGATGTTGTGGATGCCGATCGAATTTCCTCTCTCCACGTAATCCAGATTGCTGTGTTTCAGGCCTTCGTTCATCTTCTCCGCATCCATCCCCACGCCATTGTCCGACACGCAGACCTCCAGCAGTTCCCCCTGCACCTTCGCCTCTATTTCGATCCTCTTCTCCCCACGCTTGTTCCTGAGCCCGTGGTTTAACGCGTTCTCCACCAACGGCTGAACACATATTTTCGGCACTCTCGCCTGCAGGGATTTGGGATCAATATCATAATCATACTGCACATTGTCCTGCATCCTGACATTCATCACATAGCAGTAGTTCTTTAAATGCACGATCTCCTTCGCCACCGTGGAGAAGGGTTCCTTCATATTTAGACTGTAGCGGAAGATATTGGACAGAGACTGACTCAGCATACTGACTTCCGGACAGTTTCTCACCTCCGCGATACTGCTCATCGTATCCAGCGTATTGTACAGAAAATGCGGATTGATCTGCGCCTGCAGCGCCTTGTACTGCGCCTGCACCAGCAGAAGATTTGCCTGATTCTCCTTCTCCTTGAGTTCCTCCACCTGATCTAACATCACATTGAAATTTCTGCCGAGCTCGCCGATCTCATCCTTTTTCGTCACATTGGCCCGCAGCTCCATCTCCCCGCCAGCGATCCGCTTGATCGTCTGCATCAGCATGTCGAGCGGTTTTGTGATCGTGCTGGAGACGATAAAAATCAGCGCCACCGACACGATCACCATCACCACGGCTATCGTCACGAGGTTTAATGACAGCGCCCTCTGGTTCTGCTGCAGAATGCTCTCCGGCATCAGCGAATACGCCGTCAGATTGTATTTCCTCTGCTCCGCCTGAAACAGTTCCTGGGTGGACTTACTCTCTATGGACGCCTGATTCCCCGCCTGGATCTGTTCGGAGATCACCTGATAAATGCCGTCGTCCACCTCCGACAGGCTTCCCCGCGAAACGATAGGTCTGTCGGAGTCCGACTGCAGCCAGATATACATCGTGTTCTCTGTACAGTATTTCTCCAGAATATCCGTGAAAACCTTGCTGTCCACATCGCACACCACATAGCCGATCTTCCGCTCTCTGTTGCTGTTGTTGTAGAGCTTTAACACAAAGCGTATGATATCCTTCTCCCGGTAAGTATTGTAGTACCCCGAGATCAGCATCGACGTCTCATCGGAATCCACGTACTCCTGCACCTTTTCCGCGTTGTACTCCTCCCTGTCCTCATAGATATCCACCGGATAGTTGTGCTTCGGCGTGGTGGCTTTCCGGTAGGTGCTGATGATCTCGTGATCTGCCGTGTACAGGTAGAGCGCCATCACCCTGTCGCTGGTCTCGAAGCTCCCGGAACCCACATCGTAGGCCTTCCGGTAAAAATCCTCCCGCAGCCGCTCGATCGTATAGCTCTCATCTTTCAAAGCGTTTATCAGATCCTGCTCCCCGTACACCTTGATCAGATTTTTCTCCATATTTCCCGTAAACTGATAGATCTCCTCCTGCATATTTTTCAGGGAATTTTCGCTCTCCTCCCGGGAAAGATTGTAGATCATCTCAGAGGAAGTCTCTTTAAACAAAAAAGTCTGTATCAAAAGCGCCAGAAGCACGCACACAATACAGCTCAGCAAAATGCGAAAACGCAGTTTCATGCCTCTCCTCCCTGTCCCCACATGTGTTTACTATATCTTACCATATAACCCCTTTCTTTCCAGTTGGATTTTTCCTCAAATATAAGTTGGACTATTTTGAAAAAGGACCCGCCGAGACGGATCCTTTCCTGTTATTAAAGCTATTCTATGGACAACAGCAGCCTGACGCTGCTTCTGTCTTTTTCCTTCTCTCCTTCCGTCAACTCCGCATAGGGAACCAGATCCCTGTGAATGCGGAGAGCGGCATCTTTCGTCTTCCCGTTTTCCGGAACGCCATATCTCCAGTTATGCAGATAGTGGAATCTGCACCATCTGATATGTTCCAGCTCTGAAAGTTTTTCCAGCAGTTCCGACGTGATCTGCCAAACACTCTGTCCCTGCTCCCTCAGCATGAGCAGGCGCACCTCGTGATAGTCCGCCGCGCTGACATTGGAACTTCGGGAAAAACTGTCCAGTTTCCTCCACTCCTCGTCCTTCGAATCCGCCGACTCCACCGCCTCTCCTCCATCTGAAATATACCGCAGATGGATCCGTTTCGCCCGCTCAAACAGAACGTCGCTCAGAATATAATCCGGATTTTTGGAAACCTCTCTCCACTCAAATATCTGCAGACGATTCCTGTCCGTCAGAAGTTCCAGCTCCTCCACCGCGGAGAACACATCGATTCTCTCCCGCACTGTCACCGCGAGGAGATCTCTTATCAGCGTCAGTTGTTCGCCCTGCTCCAAAACCACAACCATATCTGCCTCCTCCAGCAGGGGCAGATGAACGTACCAGGGTTCCTCATAAAATATCACCGGATCACTGACAGACCCAAGCTGCGGATGCACCGATGAAAAGTAGGTTCCATCTCCAAAAATATGATATTCTATCCGCTGATCCGCATCAAAAATATTGTCCTGAAGGGCATAGAATAACAGCTTCTCGCCCAAAAGGCCGAATCCCAGAAACACCACCTTCAACTGATGCCCGCGATCTACAGAATTTTTATACAGGCAGCGCTCTTTCCAGAACAGCCTTGCCGCGGTGTCCTCCGGACAAAACAGCCGCAGCCCGCTGTCCGCAACGGTCTGCGCAGGCAGCGACTGGCTCTGAAGATAGACGGTTTTCTCTCTCAATCTCTTCCGATACTTCCGATAAAAATCGAAATTGTCCTTCTCCTCCCCGAAAAGAATATAATTCCGCGCATTTATGAAATCGGCATTCTCCCCTCCATCGATCCCGCGGTCTCCCAACTGCACAAGCAGTTCTTCCCGATCCGGCCCGTACACCGCAACACTGTCTCTCCGAAAGGAACACACCCAGGCCGCCAGCCTTCTGCGCAATTTTGAAAAAATCAACAACACCCCGCCGGCTGTCGCCAGAGGAGCCGTCCACCGCGACAACTCCACCAGAGCGTTTGGCGTCGGATCCTGATATTCCATACCGTACATACATAAACTGATGAAAGCGGAATCCCTCGCCGCCTCCCCGCTCAGCATGAAACCCACAGTCCCCAACAGAAACGGTGTGATAAATAAAATGATCTGTATAACTTTGATGATTTTCTTCCTCATGTCTTTCTCTCTGCTCTTCCTTTTGTAGCGAGCTATCTGCCTGGACGCCAAAACAGCCCTCATATACATCATAAGGGCTGTCGGCAATATCCGCAATATGCTTTTTTATCCTGCCATGCAGTTCTTTACAAATCTCTTTTCCACCTCTCCCTGATGTTTAAAGTCCACTTTCCTCAGAAAACTGTCCACCAGAAGCGGAGGGTGACATTTCTCGTTGATATATGCAGTCTTACAGACGCGAAAGCAACGGGGCAAAGGAAATTATACTCCGACCCCCAAATGGCGTTCTACTGCGTAACAAATCCATGAAATCACTCTATTTTCTCACCAGATGTCTCGGTGTGCCGTTCACATACAGCGGCATCAGCTCGCCCATGATAAGGGGTCTGCCATACTTTTCGAAATCGTCTGTCAGATCCGTGCCGTCCGCTGTGATCCACTCGTCGGGAACCTTTCTCTCCACGTTCGCGATCGCGTGAATATCGTAAGCGCTTGTACCACACTGGTAAGGATCGTCACCGTTTCTGTCCAGAGTGATCATCATGCCTGTCTTGCCCTCGTTTGCAGCGACAACAGCGTCATGTCCCACCTGGAAGGCCTCGTTGATGTCTGTCAGGGATGCGATGTGAGTCGCCGCTCTCTGCAGTGTGGAGAACTCGATCGCCCTCGTCTTAAGGCCTGTCTCCTCGGCAACCTTCTGCGCCAGGATCACAGCTGTTCCGGACATCTGCTTATGGCCAAACGCATCCACAGCCACTTCTCTGCCGAGTTCGCATACAAATCTGCCGTCCGCGATCTGAACACCCTCAGATACCGCAATAACAACAGAAGACTTCTTCGCCGCCAGTTCTTTCACCTTATCCATGAAAGCATCCATATCGAATACTCTCTCCGGCAGATAGATCGCATCCGGTCCCTCGCAGTCACTGCCGCGGGATAAAGCTGCCGCCGCTGTCAGCCAGCCTGCGTTACGTCCCATGATCTCCACGATACATACCGTCGGTTTCTGTACGCCGAAGGAAGAGTTGTCGCGGATGATCTCCTTCATGGAAGTTGCGATATATTTTGCCGCGGAGCCATAGCCAGGGCAATGGTCAGTGATCGGAAGATCGTTGTCAATTGTCTTGGGCACGCCCACAAATCTCTGGTTCTTGCCGTGCGCCGCCGCATAATCGGAAAGCATCTTTACGGTATCCATGGAATCATTGCCGCCACAGTAGAAAAGGCATTCGATATCATGCTTCTCCATGATCTCAAAAACTTTCTCGTAAACTTCCTCGTGTCCTTCGATCTTCGGCATTTTAAACCTGCAGGAACCAAGGAATGCGGAAGGGGTTCTCTTCAGCAATTCGATACCTGTCTCATCTGCAAGATATTCGTCCAGATCGCAGATCTTATCCTGCAGAAATCCTTCGATGCCGTGAACCATACCATATACTTTGTTCACGCCAAGTTTCTTTGCCGCCGCATACACGCCTGCAACGGAAGAATTGATCACAGCGGTAGGGCCGCCGGACTGTCCAACTACAACATTTCCCTTCATAACTGTTCTCCTTTTCATCTTTTATTTGGATAATACAGAAGTCCTCATCCTGTATACCTACAGAATCAGGACTCCTCTCTTCACATTTTATACATAGGCGTTTGCAAAACGCCACAGCCCGCATAAAATCAGGCTTTTTTCTTTGTT
>CANRWP010000080.1 GCA_947643595.1 uncultured bacterium
TACCACAAGGATTAAGCTAAATCTGCAAGGAAATAGCCCTTTTAACTCCTAAGCGGTAGGTCGGGTGTTCGAGTCACCTCGGGAACGCTGGGAACACAGCCGAAAGCCTTGATTTTAGCGGGTTTTCGGCTTTCTTTATTTTAGCATGAAAATCTGATTTTGCTAATATGCTAATACATTTAAAAATCGAACCTACATGCTAATACGAGTTAAATGGTCGGATGTTCAAATAATCCGGTCCATTTTTCTGCTAATAAAACTCCCATTTTGAAGCTTCTCAAACACCAGGATTTTTCTTTTTTGCTAATACGGTATTTTTACCCGTCAATTTCTCTGCTAATAAATTTACTTCTTATTAGCATTTTGGACAGACCTTGCAAATTCTATTAGCAGTTCAGGATTTGATTTCATAAGCTGCTGCAATACCTGTTCTGCGGAACCTGCCTCGTCTTTTTCATTTTTCTGTGGCTCACTGATGCCTTTGCCGTCAAGGAATTCATCCATCTTGCCAGCCAGCTTTTCACGCTCACTTGCAAAGGAATGTTTCCCATAACGTCTGGTCAGCATTTCCAGGTTGGACCAGCCGCCAGCCTGCATATGATGCTGCTCCACACGGTGGTGCACGGCTGGCATTTTCGGAAGAAGGCTTTCGGTAAAAATCTGGTGTCCCGCAGCATGATGAAATTTCAGGGAAAACAGACGGTGAATAATCTGCTGGTGTCCACAGTGCTGTTGGCGGGGGCGTGTTTTGCGGTCTTCTATGTGCCGGCGATGGCAGCCGGAAATTTTCTGAATATCAAAAACCGTACCTATGATTACCTGTACCATTACAGGGCGGACCAGAGAGTGCCGGGCAGGGAAGAGACCGAAAAACTGGCGTCGGAGTACGGAGTATCTTTGAAGGACTGGCATGAGGCGTCCTATCTCTCCCTGGGGATGGACGGCATGAAATACAAGGAGGACGGAAACAAATTTTATCATGAGTATGAAGAGCTTAAGTCAGAGGGAAACTTTTTTTCGGAGGAGGGTTTCCGGGAGCTGACCGGGATCAGCGTGACAGTGGAACCGGGCACTTACCTTGCTGTCAGCGATAAGGAGGGCAGCGTCTATTCGAGACAGCTTACGACGGGCAGTACATGTTTTACGAATATGGCCACAAGAGAAACGCTGGATGTCCGATTTGCGGACTATGTGTGTTATGATCTTCTGGTGGGGGAGACAGAATATTATGTGCTGAACGATGCGGACTATAAAAAGATAGCGGAGGGAATCACGGGGGAATGGAGCGGAAAGCTGGCAGTGTTCAACGCGGACGGGGAGGACGACTATCGCTTTGCCGACAGGCTTTTCCGCACGCTGATCTCCTCTTTCGACAAAAGCTGTGAGATGCCGTGTTACTATGACAGGGTACAGAAGATATCGGAGAATGAAAAGGGGGAGGTATACTGGGGGGATACGGAAGATATGGAAGAGATCAGCTTTGAAAAACCGGACAGTTCGGGATTCAGACAGTTCTGGCGGTATATGCCGAAATTCCGCATCCTGGATCAAAATGATTTCATACGTACCTATGCGGTGTACCTGATGGTGTTTGTCTTTATCTTCCTGATCTGTATTACGGCGGCCTGTGTGATCAGTTATACCAGATGCCAGACGATCGCGGTCAATAACCGCTACGTGTTTGACGATTTGAGAAAGCTTGGGGCGTCGCCCGCGTTTTTGAAACAGGAAGTAAAAAGACAATGCCTCACAGTGATCCGCACGCCGGCAGTCATCGGGATCTGTATGATGACGCTTCTGTATATGATGATCATGTATGCCAATGACGGAAAGATCAGCGTAAGTGAGCTGGCTGCGCTGGGAGTCTGCGGCGTATTGATCCTGTTGATCATCCTGCTGCTGTATATGGTCTGCCGCGGGACGGTGAAGGCGTTGGTGAGGGAGTTGGAGATAGAGGGGTGAGGAAGTGCAGGGCAGCAGACGCCGGCTTACTGTACAGCATTGCGCTGTGAGGCGTTGAGTTTTTTCAATATACGCAGTAACGGGCGGTATAAGACCAAAGTGAGAACAAAATTGCCGCCGCAGTGCAGAAGGTCGAAGGGAATACCCTTTGTCCAGTAGGCGAAAGCCGCTGCCAATCCGCCGGATATCAGGTAGGGGATGGCGCATAGAGCGCCGAATGACAGACCGAAGGCTCCGGAGACGACTGCCCAGAAGACAGCGGAATCTGTCTTCTGGAAGGCGAATGTGACTAGGGCGAGAATACTCCAGATGTACAGATAGCTCACCCACCATATATTGAAACCGAAGATGATCCCTTCCAGCAGGACGAAAACGTAGATAATCGGAAAAACCCGCTTTTTGTAGACCAGGGTGTAGAGGATGATCAGGGCGGAGACCGGCTCGATGTTGGGCAGGAATGACATGCCCAGCTGTCCCACCAGCAAAATGGCGGCCAGAAGTCCCATTGTCACGAGATACATTATTTTTTCTGAATGCCTGTTTTGTGCTGTCATCTGCTTCCTCTTGTGAGTATCGCTGTCTTAATATCCGACTGTGAGGGTCAGTTCATATTTGTCGCCGTCGGCGATCGGTGTCTGGTCCGCAGAAGTGTTTAATTTCTTCTGATCTTTTGTGATACACCACCATTCCTGAATGGATTCGTCGGCGGTTTCTCCATCGACGGATTGAATGAACATTCCGTAAGCTCCGTCCTCCCCTGTGACAAGTTCCTCGTCCTTTAAAACTTCACCGAGATATTCCCGGTCCGTATGATATGCAAAGGTTTTTGAGCTGTGGTCGCCATGAATGACCTCCACAGTGATGTTTTTTGCCCCTTCCGAAACGGGATCCTTCGTAAACTGGTAAATGCCGAAGAAGACTGCCGCCGCTGCCAGCAGTGCGGCGAAGGAGATAATGATTTTCTTTGTGTTTTTCTGTTCTGTTTTCATAGGAGTCCTCCATGTTCTGTTTATAAAGGATGGCATAAAAAAACTGCCGGGAAGATTCCGGGCAGCAAAAAAATATCCTGTGGATATTCTCATCATGCACCATCCCTCGTAATGCATGATCTTACCCGAACAGGCAGGTCTTCTGACTAAGGCATCTTCGCGCAGAACCGCCTTCCCGGTTTCCCGGTGGCGTATCGGTCTGCACTCCACCCATACAGCGGCGTGACCGTGAAGCGTAACTTACTTCCCTATTCTCCCTTGCGGGCACCTGTTCTTTATGAAATGATATATTATTTTTGATGAAAATACAAGTCATTTCATCACAGATTGTCAAATACTGTGGTTTCCTTCTCAAGTTCCCTGACTATTTCCTGGTTGACGCTCATGCGCTGTGTGATATCTTCCATGTCCCTGACGAGGCTTCTGGTGTTGTCGGCGACGCCGGTGATGCCGGAAGCGCCTTCATCGATGGCATTTGTTATGGTATCGATGGAATCCGCAATTTCGGACATAGAACTTTTCAGGTTCTGGGTATGATTTTGGAATTCATCCATCGCGCGGCGGATGTAGGCGGCGTCCTCCTTATACTGGCTGCCGGAGCGGACAAAAGCCTGAAATTCCGTCAGGACAGACTGGTTTATATAGTCAATCAGATATTGAGCGTTTTCAGCAAGGTTATATACGGCAGCAGTCACGCCGCTGTTAATGTCCTGGATCCGGCTGGCGGTCTCCTTGCTGGAATGGGCGAGGGAGCTCACCTCCTCGGCGACCACGGCAAAGCCTTTTCCGGCGGCGCCGGCATTGGCTGCCTCGATGGAAGCGTTCAGCGATATCAGCCTGGTTTTGTGGGCGATGGAAAGTATTTCGCCGGTGAGCGTCTCGATCTGGTCCACGTTCCTGCTTTTTTCAATGGCGTCATTGAGAGAGCGCAGGATCTCTGCCGCCTTGGCACTGGTGGTTTCTGCACTGCTTTGAGCGGATTGCTGCATGGCATCCGCGCGGGTGTTCATCTGGATGGTGTATTCGGTGATCGCGCCGCACTCCTCGGCAATGTTCTGTACATCCAGCGCGATATTTTTGGCGTTGCTGTTAATGGCGGCTACATTGCCCGCCACTTCTTTAATGGTTGCGGAGATCTGCCCGGTGAGGGAGGAGAGGTCTTCCGCGCTGTCGCCGGATGCCTGAGTGCTCTTTAAAACTTCTCCGGTCATATTGTTGATACGTCCGGAACTCTCCCGGATTGTATTCAGAATACTTTTGATCGGGTTCACAACATGGTTGGTGATGAGTCTCAGATCTGTAAAGATCAGTGATATGCAGGCGATGACTGCGGCGACCGCGATGATCAGTGAGATAATATATACGACGGTGAGGCGCGTTCTCGCCCTGGAGGTCTGTTCGCCGATGGAGGTATTTAAAGCGTCGATATCCGCCTGCATGGCGTTGGCGAAGGTAGCCACGTCGCCGTTGGCGAGGGCGTAGGCATCCTGCGTTTTATGGCTTGCGCTGGCGCAGACGAGGTGGACAAGCGCATGTTTGAAGGAGGAATAATCCGACAGGAGAGAATCGTATTTTGTCTGATCATCCGTGATAATATAATCCTCATACTGTGCGAGCATGTTGCCCAGAACGGCTTCCTCCTCTTTGATCTGATTGACGAGGCTTATCATGGTATCGTAATCGGTTGCGACGATATGGCTCAGAGCCATCTTATGTATATTCATTGAGGACTGGCTGATCTCCGCCAGTCTGCTCTTTCCATCCATATAGTTGTCGGCTATATTGGCGGCGCTTGCATTTACATTGTGGATGTTGATAATAGAAAGAATATTGGATAAAAGTGCCACAATGCCCAGAAGAGCAATCGGTATGATCAGGCGTTGTTTTAAGCTGATATCTTTCATCGTGTTAGACTCCCTTTACTATATTGTGAGTTTGCTGCCCGCCGGCTTGCAGCGGGGAAGTGTACAACGCAGATTTCCGGGGGATTATGGGGCGGTGATGTCCTCGGCCATCTTGTCAAGCCGCTCCTGGAGACTTTTTCCGGAAGGGTTTCCGGAGAGGATATCCGCAGTGAACGTGCTGACGGGCTCCCAGAAATTTCCGCCGATACGCTGCAGACAGGAGTATTCGGACTGAGCCAACAGCGCGGCGATCGCGGGGGAATTCTGTACCTCCTCGGAGGAGGCAGCCTTGATATTGGACGGTCCCTGACCGCGGAGCTCAAAACGGAGTTTTTGATTTTTTTCGTTTGCGATCCACTCAGCCAGTTTGGCGGCCCATTCTTTATTCTCCGAGTAGGCGTTTACGCCGATCAGTTTATATCCGGAGAAGGATGCCATCTGAACCTGCTTTCCGGCGCAGGTGTAGGAAGGCAGCTTTGAGGCGCCATAGTTATCGCCCCACGCCTGTTCGACCGCAACGGCATTCCAGACGCCGTTGATGCCGGCAATAATGGTATCGTTTTTGATGCCCTCCAGAAATCCGGCATCGTCGGTGCTGACAAACCCCGGGTGGACTGCCATATTCTGCATCGCTCTTGCCACGTCGATTCCTTTGATGTCTCCTTCTGTGCTGTTCCAGGTGCAGTAGTTAGTGATTCCGTCATCGTTTAAGCCGACTGTGAGTCCGGTGTTGCCAAAGAGAGAATATACATACCATCCCGAAGACCATTCCATGGAAACTTTTTTGTCATGTTCAGCGGCGATCTCCAACATTCGGTCGAAGGAAGCGATATCCTTTTCGGAAAAATATTGCTTATTATAGTAGAGAAAATAACCGTTGTCCGCGGTCAGCGGCCAGGCGTACAATGTATTGTTCACGGATGCCGCAAGGACGGACTCCGGCAGGTTGGAATTTCTGACAGTATCTTCGTTCTCGATCGGTTCCAGCGCGCCGGCGGCAACGAGAGTGTTCAGCTGGTCGTCGGCGAAGGCAAATACATCGGCGCCGTTTTCCAGATCTTCCATCAGCGCGTCCATACAGTGACTTTCGCTCTGGGGTTCATAGGCAATTTGAAAGTCTGCCTGCCCCTGATATTCGGTCTTAAATCCGTCAATGATCTGGCGCAGCAGCTCTTCGTCCTCCTCAGCGCCCCAGACGGTCAGAGTGACGATATCGGAGTCGGAAGTCTGTTTTTCTTCCGTGGGATCAGGACTGTTATTTTGGCATCCGGTCAGGAGCAATGCCAGCGAAATTGCCGGAAGCCATATACGATTTTTTTTCATCATAAACGCTCTCCATATTTTGTAGATTTTAACAATTTATCTTAACATTTTTTGAGGTTTTTTACAATCCTGCGATAGTAAAAATAACTGTTGACAATATGATATCATTTTGATATTATATAAATATCAAAAGAAAAACACACAGGAGGTGTCACATGGAAGAGAAGATTTTACAGAAAAAGAAAAACGGAATGACAATGCTTATTTTATTTGTACTGCTTTACATCGCAGCGATTGCAGTGATTATTATCGGAGCGCAGAGGGACAGGGGAATACTGATCGCAGTCGGCGTGATCTATGCGGCGTTAGGATGGATACCCTTCTGCGGACTGGCGGTATTGAAACCTCAGGAGGCGGTTGTGCTGACGCTGTTCGGAAAATATATCGGCAGCTTAAAGGGAGAAGGCTTTTATTTTGTCAATCCTTTCTGCTCTGCGATAAACCCGGCCGCGGAGACTAAATTGAATCAGAGCGGGGATGTGAAAGCGAGCGCGGCAAAGCTGATGCAGCTAAATACGATGGAAGGTCTGAATATGAACCGAAAGGGAAATTCCGTGGATAAAAAGATTTCCCTGAAGATCATGACGCTGAACAACAACAGGCAGAAGATCAACGATTGTCTGGGAAATCCCATTGAGATCGGTATCGCTGTCATGTGGCGGGTGACGGACACGGCGAAAGCGGTGTTTAATGTGGATAACTACAAGGAATATTTGTCCCTGCAGTGCGACAGTGCCCTGCGCAATATTGTCCGCATGTACCCCTATGATGTGGCGGAAAATGTGGATACCACGGGGGACGGCATTGCGGATGACGGGAGTCTTCGGGGGTCCAGCGAATTGGTGGCGGAGCGTATCCGGCAGGAGATCCAGAACAAGGTCAGCGAGGCGGGTCTGGAAATTATAGAGGCGAGGATTACTTACCTTGCCTATGCGCCGGAAATCGCGGCGGCGATGCTGCAGAGACAGCAGGCATCCGCAGTGATCGATGCCAGAAGGCTGATCGTGGATGGAGCTGTGGGCATGGTGGAAATGGCGCTTAACAGTCTGTCCGAAAAGGAAGTGGTTGAGCTTGACGAGGAGAGAAAAGCAGCGATGGTTTCCAACCTTCTCGTGGTACTTTGCGGAAATAAGGATGCCCAGCCTATCGTAAATTCAGGAAGCCTGTATTAACATATGGCTGATAACAGCAAGAAACAGGTGCCGCTTAGACTGTCCGCAAAATTATATGACGCCATTGCAGCCTGGGCAGAGGATGATTTTCGATCTGTAAATGGTCAGATAGAATATTTGTTGACAGAGTGCGTGCGCCAGAGAAAGAAAAACGGAAGACCCGTGCCTCATGAACTGGATGTGCCGCCGGAGTTTGATATCTCATGACTTTCATAGTAAATAAGCGTAGACGAAAGGAAACGGATAAGATGACAGAACAGAGTAAGGCAAAAAAACAATTTATTATTTTTCTGCTTATAGCATACGGTGTGACCTGTATAACAGGAATTATGACCTGGTATGGAAGCACTATACCAACAGAGCTCAGTATCTTTCCCAGCGCCCAAATGTTTTATCCGGCAGCCGGCGTTATGCTGGCGTACCTGCTTACACAGTGGAAAGACGAAAAACTGCCCAAGGCGTTTTACATATGCTTTCTGGCGGTGACATTTGTGATGATTATCGGCTGTGTGATGGCCCTTGCCGCGCCGGGAGAACCGATTTCTGTAGCCGGGCAGGAACTTTCCAGATGGTCTTTGATCGGCCAGTATGTGATGATAGTGGGAACGATCCTGTGCTGGATCATGCTGCTGGTATGCGGAAGAGAACGGCGGGAGGCATATGGGCTTAGATGGAAAAACGGGAAAGCTTCTCTCTTGTGTATTCTGGTTTTTTTGATACTTTATTTTGGCAGAGGAATTCTCAGTTATGTGCTGGACGGACAGGCGGACATGATAGCGGAGATTCTGGGAAATCCGACGGCATTGGGTTATCTGATCGTTATACCGATCAATTTTTTGCTCTCCTGTATGCCCTTTTTCGGGGAGGAATACGGGTGGAGATATTACTTACAGCCTCTGCTCCAGAAAAAGTTCGGTATGAGGCGGGGGGTTTTGCTCCTCGGCATGGTGTGGGGTCTGTGGCATATTTTCCTGGACTTTTTCTTCTACACGACGCCGGATAGAGGGCTGATCATGACTGTGTCGCAGATCATTACCTGTCTGGGACTGGGCATCTTTTTCGGCTGGGCATACCTGAAGACAGAAAATATCTGGGTGCCGGTGATCCTTCATTATCTGAATAATAATCTGATCGTGGTGGTTGCCAATGAGTACACCGCGGGTGTGCTGCAGAATCAGGCGGTAACCTGGGAAATGATTCCGGCGGCGATTCTGCTCAATGGGGTTTTGTTCGGGGTGTTTATTCTGTCTAAAGAATTCCGGAAGAAAGAAGCGTGAAAATTTTCGCAAAGCCGCCGGAGGCAGGTTCAAAAAGCGGCTTATTCAAAATCATTTGTCTTGGCGGTTCACTCCTCATACTTTTATTGGGGTTTATGTGTTCCGCCATCACATTTTTATTGCAAATCAAGTATATGAAAAGAACAATCCATGTCATAAAATTATTCCGGTTTATAAAGAAGCCATACTGCGGGTATTTATGAAAGAACTAATTCGCACTCACTCAAATCGCATATAGTTGCGAATGTATCTTGAAAATCATGACTGTGTTTGTTATTATCATATATAGCGTAAGAGTGAGCGAACAATACAGGAGAGAGGAACATGGCTATTTCATATAACCGAATGTGGAAATTGCTTGTCGATAAGAAGATGAGCAAGGCAGATTTGCGGAAAGCGGCGGATATCGCTCCAAATACAATGACGAAACTTCGCAGGGATGAACCGGTGAATCTTGCGATTCTTGGGAGAATCTGCAGGGTATTGGGCTGTGATTATGGAGATCTTATGCAATATGTGCCGGGGGAGAAAACGGATGACAAATAAACAGCTAAAGAATCTAAAAGATACATTATGGACGACTGCCGATCAACTGCGTGCTAATTCCGGTTTGAAGTCCACGGAATATGCCGAACCGATTCTCGGTCTTATTTTTCTGCGATTTGCAGATGTAAAATACAGCAAATATGAGTCTGAAATCAAAGAAGAGTTTGAGAAAAATAAAGGGACACGTACGGAACGCCCCATACACGAAATTGCCATTGAAAAGTGTGGATTTTATCTGCCGGAAGAAGCCCGGTATGACTGGCTGTTAAATCTGCCGGAAAGTGAAAATCTTGCGCAAAAGGTCAAAGAGGCGATGGAGGATATTGAAAAATATACTTCTGAACTCGCAGATACGCTGCCAAAGGATATTTACTACACCGTGAACAGTCAGGATGATCCTCTTGTATTGGCAAAACTTTTAAAAGCCTTTAAAGATATTCCTGCCGATGTGGAACTGGACATTTTCGGTGAAATTTATGAATATTTTTTAGGCAAATTTGCATTGGCGGAAGGACAGGGCGGGGGAGAGTTTTTTACACCCTCTACGGTTGTCCGCTATATGGTTGAGGTACTCGCTCCTACGGAAGGAAAAATCCTTGATCCTGCGTGTGGAAGCGGCGGTATGTTTGTTCAGACGGCTCATTATATTGAGCGTCATAAAGCCAGGGGGAAGCAGATAAACCTGCGTGCTTATGGTGTGGAAAAAACCGGCGCTACGGTAAAGTTGGCCAAAATGAATC
>CANRWP010000081.1 GCA_947643595.1 uncultured bacterium
ATCCTGATCCCGCCTATGACAAAAGCGGAGCTGGAAGAACTGGCCGGGAAACTGCGATGAAAGCCGCGCTGTCTGCCGTGCCGGAGCAGTATCCGGTTCTGCGGGAAGAATATCGGAATGGCCTGGCATGAACATACAGGGGAAACAACCTGCCTGTTCAGCGATTTCTTCCCTGCAAGGTTTTCAAAGGAATATTTTCAAAACATCGCAGAGCGGATTCAGGATGATTTTAAACCTCTCTCGGACCATCCGGAACTGATGGATCTGGACGATTTTCCGTTGCGGATGGCATATGTCCACAAAGATCTGGAGGCTTTGCTGATTCTGGGGCTGGAACCGGTCTGTTTTATGCTGCTGACAAAGGGAGTGGCCGAACGGGCGTTGCTTGAAAAGGTTCAGGAACAGACCGGTCTGGCTTTTCATGTGGGATTTTAGAAACAAGCCGGCAGGACAAGAAAATGAGAAAGCTTGCAGGGAGCAGATGATGAGGAAAAATAACAGAACAGGAAAACGGCTGCGGCTGACACCTCTTATATTGGGAGGTTATGCTGCATTTCTGGGCTTTGGTCTGATAGTGTTCGGGCTTGCTGAAATGAAGGAAGGGATCGGTATTGTCCGACTCCTGATCGGGCTTGGCATGGCGGGCTTTGGCTTGCTGGGGATATGGGATGGAGTGCGTGATCTGGTCAGGCCGGATAAGAAGCCGGAACAGACACCTGCCCGCCAGTTTATCCTTACAGACATATCCGGAAACAGGACTTCCAATGTTACGGCGGAGGCTTTACAAAAACAGATGGAAAGCCTGATGGGAAGTGATAAAGGGGGCATTTTCAAACTCCAGATCCTGCCGCCTTTTGCGGTGCCGGAGACAGGGAACATAAGCCAGATTTTCTGCATGTATCACGAACTCTTTCGATTAACAGTATTTTTGGATGAATCGAAAGGCGGGTATGAATCATACCATAAAAGCGCAGAGCTTGACGAGGCGAAAGACTGGTTTGAAAAACTCCTGACTGGCAACGCTGATCTTTCGGGGTGGAAAAAAATAGAGAATGGATATGACGAGGAAGAGGACGCCGAATGTTTGATCAATACAGAAGAAGCCGGGTTGGGGAAAAGCGAAGCCGATACCCGGCAGATTGAGGAACACATAAAATCTTTCTGGCAGCAGCTTCAAAGAGAACAGAAAGGCCAAATGCGGAACTGGCGCCAGCTTCTGGTGATTTTTGGAGAGAGCTGGCATGATGAACACACATTTTTCTCCACCAGGGATGTAGAACTGGCCATCGACGGTATCCATGAGGGAAAATACACAAAGGCAGTCCTGGAATGGGGAAGAGGCTCTTGAAGAGGGCTATGAGGAGGGAAAAACCGCTGGAGTGATGGTGGGAAAGATAGAAGCACTATTTTATCTTTTGGAAGAGAAGGGTGCTGTACCGGAAGAGTTGGAAAAACGCATCATAGCGGAGACGGATGAAAATACTTTGCGGAGATGGCTGAAGCTTGCCGGTAGTACAGAGAGCATGGAGGAGTTCCAGAGGAATCTGTAAACCGGCCGCTTTAAAATAGATTCTAGCAATATGCATTACAAGCCCCAATAACCATCTCCGCCTCCTCGTCCGTCATCTCCGGGAACAGCGGCAGCGTCACGCAGTGGCTTGCCAGATACTCCGCGTTCGGGCAGTCCCCCTCCCGATAGCCCAGATCCGCATAGGCTTTCTGCAGATGGCAGGGAACCGGATAGTGTCTGTGGCATTCGATATCTCTGTCCCTCATGTAAGCGACAAAATCCTCGGGATCTTTTACGGTGATCACGAAGAGATGGAAGACCGGTTCCGTGTTTTCTGGGTGTACCTGCATGGTGATCGTGGGATTGGTGATCTCACTGTGGTAGCGCGCACCGATCTCCCGGCGCCGGGCGGTCCACTCGGGCAGATATTTTAAGCTGACGCTGAGGACCGCGCCCTGCAGTCCCTCCAGCCGGTAGTTGTAACCGATCACGTCGTGGTAGTAGCGGACTTGACAGCCCTGATTTTTGATCGTGGTGATGGCGTCATAATATTCTTTTTTATAGCAGGTCACACTGCCGCCCTCGCCGAAAGCGTAGAGGTTTTTGCCGGGGTAGAAACTGAAGCATCCCAGCTCGCCGAGGCCGCCCACCAGCTTCCCCTCATAGCGTGCGCCGTGGGCCTGGGCGCAGTCCTCCACCACAAAGAGATGATATTTGTCGGCGATGGCTTTCACTCTGTTAAATTCAAAAGGCTGCCCGTAGAGATGGACTCCGAGAATGGCCTTTGTTCTGTCCGTGATTTTTTCTTCTATTTTGTCGGGATCTAACTCCCAGGTGTCCGCCGTACAGTCCGCAAAGACCGGCGTGGCGCCGGTGTAGGTAACGCCCCACGCGGTGGCGATAAAGGTGTTGGCTGGAACGATGACTTCATCCCCCGCGCCGATGCCGAGCGCCATCATGGCACAGTGCAGGGCGGAGGTGCCGTTGTTCACGCCGGCGGCGTAGGGCACGCCGCAGAATGCGGCAAACTCACTGTCGAATTTGTCTGCGAACCGTCCGCCGGAAAAAGCGGTCTCCCGACAGACAGCTTCTATGGCGTCCATGTATTCCTGTTTATGTTTCTCAAAATCCCTGGATAAATCAATTCTTTTCAGCATATTTGACCTCATTTTCTTTTCTCCTCCAGACGGAACTCCCGATGGAGCCGTCTCATCTGGATCAGATAGTTTTTGATAGTTTTCCACATTTTTACGGTGGTGTTATAGTCCTCCTGCCATTCCACGGGCATGTCATAGATACGCATCCCCATCCGCTCCGCCCGCAGGAGAAACTCGATCGTGTAAAACCAGCCGTTGTCGTCGCCGCAGACGGAAACCAGTTTCTCGGCAGCCTCTTTGCGCAGAAAAGTAAAACCGCACACGGCGTCGGTGGCCTTCATATGAAAACCGGCTTTCAGCAAAAAGACCAGACCCATCGAGGTGATCTTCCGGTACCATTTTCGGCCCTTTGTGTCGGAGGCTTTGGAAAACCGGCTTCCGTTGACGTACTCAAGTGTTTCATCCTGCTGAAACAGCTCGACGGCCTGGCCCAGATGTTTGATATCCGTGGAGAGATCGATATCCATATAGCCGACCAGCGAGCACTCATTGAGGGCGATACCTTTTCGGAAGGCGACGCCCACCCCTCTCTCGCCCACCCGCACATAGGAGACTTCCGGATATTTTTCGGCGAGCCTTTTTCCGATTTCGGGCGTCTCATCCTCGGAGCCGTTGTCCAGGATCGTGATTTTGGACGGAATGTTCAGGTTCTCTCTGACATAACCGATGGTTTTATCGATACCCTTTTCAAGCCGCAGCCGTTCGTTTAACACAGGAAATAGTATGTTGATATCAGTCACTCTTGTTTCCATCTTCTACCACTTTCTCTCAGGAGTTTACTATTTTTTCGATATCCGAGATCAGATACTGTTGCCGCTTGAAGATCAGGTTCAGTATCACGGACAGGTATTTCAGAATGATCGTGAGCAGGGCAAACACACCGAAAAATCCCAGGGAGAGGAAGATCATTGTGGAAAGCCATCCCTCCACCGGTTTGTTTTTATTGAAGATATCCGAGATCGCGTAGATTGCCATACCGATCGAAAACAGCAGAAAAGAACCGGAGACGATGGTGGAGATCCGCTCCATCACATTGGTGAAGTAGATGAAGGAATCCAGGGCGAGGGAAGTGCGCTCCGAGGAGACGCCGCGTTTTCCGGACGTGCGGCCGCCCTCGGGATCATACCCGATCGTAGCCGTGCGGAGGCCGCAGTTTTTGTAGACAGCTTTCCGGTAGGGAATATGGAGCCCCATCGCCTTGACGCGGTTGATCGCTCTGCGGGACACAAGGCGGAAGGTCTCGGGACCGATCTTTTCGCCGTCCTTGCTGGTCTTATTGTAGAGGGCATAGAAGAGACGGGAAGTGAGACGAAGTTTTTTTCTGCCGCTGGCGGCCACAATATCGTTTCCTTCCAGAAGTTTATCGTAGAGATCTGTGATGATCGCCGGATCATAGTCCACGAAGACCGTGTCAAACTCATAGACGAAGTCTCCGATGGCGAGATCTCTTCCGGCGTTCATGGAACTCTCAAGGCCGTGAAAAAAGCTCATGTGAACCACATTGACCATAATAGTTAAATTGTTTTGCGCAATATACTTCCGCAGGACATCCATCGTGTTGTCGCAGCAGCCGTCCTCCACACAGATCAGCTCAAACTGCTCAAATTTTTTTTCGCAGACCGGGAGAACCTGATCCAGGAAATGTTCCAGCTGAGCGCCGTCGTTATGCAGATAAATGACAAGTGAGATAAATTTTTTTTCTTTCATATCTTTCCTCATATTAGAGATATTCGTCCAGGTCATATACCGTGTTGATCTTGCCGGACAGTACGCTGATAAAGGTGGGAGACTCGCTCATCACGCGGATCGCCGTGGGCCTGGAATCGTCCACCTCGGAGCTCTTTAGGATGGGCTTCATGGAGTACAGCGATTCCACGTAGGAGTAAGCGTATTCCGGTTTCAGATATTTGTCTGCCAGACGGGACATGTAGGGCCATGCGGAAGCCGGCCTGTGGGCGCATGTATTGCAGTTTCCGAGGGCGCCGGGGGAACATCCCTTTTCATCGCTCTCGAGACCCTGTTGACAGTGGAAAGTCGGTCTGCCTTCATAGCTGGTCACATGGGGAGTGAAGGTGACGGAGGTCAGAGAGTGAAGCCCTGTCTTACCGAAGGGCATAATCGAAAAGAAAGGACCGTCCATCACGGTGATGCCCGTATCTTTCAAAAGCTCGGAAGGCCTGCAGAGAATGATCTCGCAGAGCTCATATTTAATGTCAAAGAAGTTCTTGTCTATGCCCTCCGTCTTATCGATGATCTGGTTGACGGAGGCGTAGGAGGAATTTAATACGAAGGACGTATCAAATATTGTTCCGTCCTCCAGGGAGACGCAGAAAGCGGCGCCGTCCTTCCGGATGCTCCGTATCCTCGCGTCGAACAGGATGTCCACATTTTTATTTCCGCTTAGTATATCCTCATAATATTTCTGAAGGATCTTCGCGTCGTAGGTGTATTCCTCTGTCAGGAAAGCGCCGTCGCACATACCGGGGCTAAAGTATCTGTCGGGGGAGGTCTCCAGGCATTTGATGTCTGCCGCCCTGCAGAATTCACGAAATTGCTCGGCGTTCGTCCAGGAAAATTTTTCCGAGGTGGCGTAGACCTGATCGAACCGATCGTGGACACAGAAACCGAAATCCTCACAGAATCTCCGAAAATATCCGGCGGATTTCACTGCGGTGGTGAGACTCCTGGGATAGTGATAGCCCATGTGGACCCTGGCCTGGTTGATGTAGGTCGCTCTCTGAAAAGGAGCAGCGTCATATTCCAGAACCAGTACATGTTCGTTCTTTCGGGCACAGAAAGCGGCGGCATATAAGCCGTAGAGTCCTGCGCCGATGATGATCTTGTCGTAATGACGAGCCATATAAATAGTTCCTTTCCAGAAAACAGTATGTTAAGTATAGCTCTTTCTCCCGGCGAATGCAAGAGGAATGCCGCGGATAAAAGGATTGCATAAAAGAAGGGGGAAAGCTATAATGGAAAGGAATAAAAAACGGGGAGAGGAAACAGAGTATGCGTTTGAACAGTATGTGCATCAGATGCCTGGTGGATAAACAGCAGGGGCGGATCGCCGGCTTTGCGGACGAGGAGAAGAATACGGCGTACATGAAGGAGATCGCGAAGATCATAGGGGAGAGCGGCGATGAGGCGAGTTCGGCGTATCTGGTATACTTATTTAATCAGGTGTACAGGCGGTATTTTGGGGAGATAAAAGATTATACGGGGATAAAGAAGGAATACAATGCTTACGTGCTGGAGATGGAAGACGATCTCTATGAAAAGATCCTGGGCGCGGAGGATCCGCTGGCGCAGTCCATCGTCTATGCCCGCATCGGAAATTATATCGATTTCGGAGCCATGCAGAATGTGGAAAAGGACGTGTTTTTGAAGCTGTTTGAGGACAAGGGAAAAAATCGGTTGGACCGGGCAGTCTACGAAGACTTTCTTCGGGACTGCAGCGAGGGAGAGAAGTTTTTGCTCCTGACGGATAACTGCGGCGAGATCGTTTTGGATAAACTGTTTTTGTGAGAACTGAAAAAGAGGTTTCCCCATCTGGATATCTGTGTCATGGTGAAGGGCGAGGAAGTGCTGAACGATGCGACGATGGAGGATGCGGAGGAGACGGGCGTCTGCGGTGTGGCCAGGGTGATCCCCAACGGAAACGGCGTGGCCGGAACGGTGGAGGAGATGCTGAGCGAAGAGGGGTTAGAGGCGCTTGAGCAGGCGGATATTATTCTGGCGAAAGGGCAGGCAAATTTTGAGACATTGAGCGGCTGCGGCAGGAATATCTATTATTCGTTCCTCTGCAAGTGCGACTGGTTTTCCGGCCGTTTTGGAGTGGAGAGGAATACGGGAATGTTTATACGGGAAAAGGAAGGGAGGAAAGAAAAATGTTGATCATTTGGGGATTCAGGGACACCGACAGGGAGCTTGGCACGGTGGACTATCTGCACTGTAACCGATGCAACAATGACAGCAACTGGCGGCTGCAGCGGACGACTTCATGGTTTACGTTGTTTTTTATACCGGTGATACCATATCGCAGAGTGTACTATGTCTACTGCCCGATCTGTCACTGGACAACGGAGATACCGAAGGCGGAGGCAAAGCGGATCATGGAGAGAAACGAAGCCGCTACGATAACGCAGAGCTGACATTTTATCTGGACAAATGGAAAAGGTTGTACTAAGATAAAAAAAACGGCAATGCCGGGCAGGAGAGGAGAGAATTATGGAGAAAAAACAGCTTGACTGGTCAAACCTTGGTTTTGGTTATATTCAGACGGAGGCAAGATTTGTATCGAACTACAGAGACGGAGCGTGGGATGACGGAGCGATCGTCACCGATGCAAATATTACTTTAAATGAGTGCGCCGGCGTATTTCAGTATGCGCAGACGATCTTCGAGGGATTGAAAGCCTACACGACGGAGGACGGGCACATCGTGTGCTTCCGCCCGGATCTGAACGCGTCCAGAATGGCGGACTCCGCGAGAAGACTGGAGATGCCCGCATTTCCGGAGGAGCGGTTTGTGGATGCCGTGGTGCAGGTAGTTAAGGAGAACGCCGCTTACGTACCTCCGTTTGGATCGGGGGCTACGCTGTACATCCGTCCCTATATGATGGGAACGAACCCGGTGATTGGCGTGAAACCTGCGGACGAGTATATGTTCCGTATCTTTGTCACACCGGTGGGGCCTTACTTTAAGGGCGGCGCGAAACCGCTGACGATCAAGGTGAGCGATTTTGACAGAGCGGCGCCGAACGGCACGGGCCATATCAAGGCGGGACTGAACTATGCGATGAGCCTGCACGCGATCGTGAGAGCTCACGAGGAGGGATACGCGGAGAATATGTATCTGGATCCCCAGACGAGAACGAAGGTGGAGGAGACCGGCGGGGCGAATTTCATCTTCATCACAAAGGACGGCGGGCTGGTGACCCCGAAGTCAAACAGTATCCTGCCCTCCATCACGAGACGTTCCCTGGTGTATGTGGCAAAACATTACCTGGGCATGGAAGTGGAGGAGAGAGAAGTATATCTTGACGAAGTGAAGGACTTCGCGGAGTGCGGTCTCTGCGGCACGGCGGCGGTGATCTCCCCTGTCGGAAAGATCGTGGATCACGGAGAGGAGATCTGCCTGCCCAGCGGTATGGACGAGATGGGGCCTGCGACAAAGAAACTGTATGATACGCTGACAGGGATCCAGATGGGTAAACTGGAAGCGCCGGAAGGATGGATCAGGACGATCCTGTAGATAGTTATGGATGAACAGGAAAAAATGATAGAGGAAGTTCTGCGGCACCTGGATCACGAGATGGAGATAGGAGCGCTGAAGATGAGTGTGAATTTCAACGAGCTGCAGGAGGAGGAGAAGCTGGTGGACCACAAATGCTGCCATATGTACGGAAGACCCGTGAATGAAGTGGTGGGTTTTCTGGACATGTATTCGGACTCTTCGATGGAAAAGGAATGAGAAGCATTTATGTCCGGATATCCTTTTTCAGAGCGCCCGGCGTAGTCTGAAACATTCTGTAGTAGGAGCGAGTGAAGGTGGAGTAGTGCTGAAAGCCGGAGGAGTAGCAGGCGTCTGTCAGGGACATGCCGTGAAGGATCTTGTCCCGCGCCGAAAACAGGCGTTTTGCGTTGATATATTTACCGATGCTGTAGCCTGTCTCCTGCTGAAAGAGCTGCATCAGGTAGCGGCGGCTGATAAAGAACTCTCCGGAGAGAGTTTCGATGGAGAGGTCGCCGTCCAGATGCTCATTAATGTAGTGGAGGATCTCGGTGATCTTCCGGTTGGAGGAACCCGTCTCGATATAGCGGAAGGAGCCGGTCAGAAAGATACGGTTGAGCTGTACCAGAAACTGTAAAAGCAGGGCGCGGCTGTACAGCTCCTCGGCGTATTCGCCGCCGGAGAGTGAGGATTCCAGCCCGGAGCACAGTTTAAAAAGGGTATCGACAGACGTCGAGGAACTGCGGAGCACGGGGAGGTGCTCCTTTTTTTCTGTCTGCTTTTCGAAGCAGGACTCTAAAGAATAATCCTGTCCAGTGTAGGAAGTCAGCAGATCGGACGAGACATAGAGGATTATCCTCTCATAGGGAGCGGAGGAGCGAATCACAGGTCTGTGCACATCCCCGGCGCCGATCAGGACGATGTCGCGGGGCTCAAGACAGTAGGTGGTGCCTTCTATAAAGTAATCCACATCGCCTGAGAGAAAAAGCAGTATTTTGTAGAAGTCATGATAATGGCAATCATAGCTATTTAGCTTATGATCCGTCAGATGAAACAGCTTAAAGGGGCTGTGCAGATATCCGGTTTTTTCATAGTCCATAGTCAACATAAAATATTCCTCAGTGCAGCGCGGCGGAAGGATATGTGCGGATGCTAAAATTCCCGATACGGGATAGACCTGTACCGGGAATTCGATTAGTCTTGATAGTATGTATTATGCGAGAGCTACGCCGACCGCAACGCCGACCATAAGCCCCATGGCTATCGCAGCAACGATCAATAAAATACAGAGCACGATCTTGATGCCGGTATTCATTTTGCTTCTGATTACAACAGCAGAAACAAGAAGAGCAAGTAATGCCCAGAGCCATCCGAAGAACGGAGCAAGGATAATATCAATTATAAGGAATATCCAACCCCATACGGGTATCTTCTGATATTCCCAAGGCTCGCCTGTAGCACAATCCGTGCCGTTGTATGCCAGTACAGGAGAAGCCATAGACTGAATGACCAGAGTTGCAGTTCTGTTGCCCAGAGGAATCGTGTATTCCGTATCGATAAAGTGGGTCTTTTTTGCAAATCTGTTAAGCCTTTCCGGAGCCGCGCCATTGATGCTGACTTTGCTGCCCTTCAGATCAACTGAAAAAGTGCCTTCGTCTGTTGTAACAGACCATGATTTTTTTGCCATTTAGAGTCTCCCTCTCTTTCTGTAAATTAATAGGCGTTTGCAAAACGCCACAGCCCGCATAAAATCAGGCTTTTTTCTTTGT
>CANRWP010000082.1 GCA_947643595.1 uncultured bacterium
CATTTTTTATCATATTCATCATCTCCGGCGAACAGTTTACCCTGTCGGAAATCAGTAATATCTTCAGTCTGTCCTTTGCTATAATACCGGAACTTTTTTTCTGAAAAAATCGATGCAGTTTCATTATGGATCCCCCCTTCTAATTTCTTCGGAATATTCCGCTCACCTTTGTCCAGAAGGAAAATCCCTTTTCAAATTCAATAAAAGGTACTTCTTCTCCCAACACACGGTGACAAATATTCCGATAGGCCTCCCCTGCCAGGGTGAAATTGCCCACGACAGGCTCTCCCTGATTGGTGGAGACCACCACGCTTTCATCATCCGGCACAATGCCGATCAGAGGAATGGATAATATATCAACTACATCTGCGGAGGACATCATATCCCCGCGCTTTATCATATCGTAGCGGAGCCTGTTGATCACCAGATCGATCTTCTCAAAACTGTTCGCCTCCAAAAGACCGATGATCCTGTCCGCATCCCTGATAGCGGAGACCTCAGGCGTCGTGACAACGATAGCTCTGTTCGCCCCTGCTATGGCATTTTTAAAGCCCTGCTCGATCCCGGCCGGACAGTCCAGTATAATATAATCAAACTGGTTTTTCAGCTGATCGATCAACTTTACCATCTGCTCCGGCTTCACTGCGGATTTATCCCTCGTCTGAGCGGAGGGCAAAAGACAAAGGCCGGGATGGCGCTTGTCCTTGATCATGGCCTGCTTGGCACGACATTTTCCTTCCGCCACATCCACGAGATTGTAGACGATCCGGTTTTCCAATCCCATTACTACATCCAGATTCCGCAGTCCGATGTCCGTATCGATCAACAGCACCTTCTTTCCGAGCTTTGCAAGACCTGTTCCTACGTTTGCGCATGTTGTGGTCTTCCCAACACCGCCTTTCCCTGATGTGACGACAATAACTTCACTCATATACGCTACCTCGCTTTCTGAATATTTTTCGTGATGTTGTCGTCCCCTGGGACATATGTCGCTTGACTGACTTGGTCAAAATTATTGACCGTTATAGTCACTCCGCATAATGGTAATCTGTCCCAGTAATTCTTTTGTGACAGGTTTTACGATGATCTCTCCCCCCTGCAGGGCTGCCATCTTCGGTAATTTTTTATAAGAATCCGGCCACAATCGCTTCTCCGGTTTCTTCCTGTATTTGTGACTGCCGATTTTCAGCTTTTCCGGCGAGAATTCCAGCGCACACACAAAGTGTCCGTCCTCCTCCGAACCGATTCCCGCATGGACTTCTCCAAAGAGTGTACCCAGCACGATGATATCTTTGCTGGAAAAGACTCTGGCGCCCGGGTTGACATCCCCCAGTATGATCACGGAATGTTCGGTCTCCAGGCTCTGTCCCTTCTTTAAGGTACCCCGGTAAAACTGGCCGTCCTCCCCTCGGCTTTCCTCTGTCGGCCTGCTCTCCTCAAACGCCTCATCCAGAAGATACTGGATCCTCTCGTCCTCACCGATCAGACAGACGATCTGAAGATCCGAATTTTCTTCTATCGCATCTAAAATGGCATTCTCCTCATCCTGCGTGAGTTCTTTTCCGGAGAGGGCAAGCCCCACCTGCGTACTTCCGAAAAACTGTCTGGAACTTTCAAATTTCTCCTTTATTTCCGAGAGCAGAGTCTCCATCTCCGTCTCCGGTCTGATATGAAGTGCCAGACCGTTCCGATAACTTTTCAGTGTAAAAGAGCGCTCTTTCATCTTAGTCTCCCTGTATGGCAGTGCTGCCCATACTTTCCGTTGCCTGACCGGTCAGGATATTCTCCTCATCGTCCAGTTTATAGTAATATACATAAAAATCCTTCGCTGTCTGTGCCGCGTAGGACGAGGAATATCCGTTTGCAATACGCACCGTGACGGAAATCTCCGGATTCTCGTAGGGCGCATAGCTGACGAACAGGGCGTGGTTGGGATGTCTGTCGGACTGTTCCGCCGTTCCCGTCTTTCCGGCCACATGGACGCCCACATCGCCGTAATAGCTCATATTCTCCACAACGCCGCGCATACCGGCGTGAATGGCATTCCAATAACTTTGATCCATCTCGATGCGGTTGCGCACTTCCGCGCTCCGGTCATCCAGAAGAGATCCGTTTTTATCCGTGATCTTATCGATCAGTGTCAGATCGTAGCAGGTTCCGCTGTTGGCCACGGTCGTCACATAGCGGGCGAGCTGAGCGGTTGTAAAGTTATTGTTGCCCTGTCCTATGGTAGAACGCACCGCATCCTCCGTTGAGAGCTTTGGATCGGATTCCTCCAGCTCCAGTCCGGAAGTTTCAGAGAGTCCGTACATATCCGCATATTTTGCCAGAATATCCGTCCCCCGTTCACTGTTATAGGAACCGCCTGCAGAGCCCAGCCGGTAACCTACTTCATAAAAATAATTGTTGCAGGATCTCTGTATGGCTCCGCTGACATTCAAAAGACCGTGGGCGCCAGGATAAATATGGCAGTGCGGCGGCGGACTTATCTTGTCGAAAGGTCCCTGGCATCCAAGCGTTGTCGTCGTGGAGATCACGTTCTCCATCAGTCCCGCTGTGGCGGAAACCATCTTGTAGGTAGAACCAGGTGCCGTTCTCTCCTGCGTCGCCCGGCTGTACATCGGACGCGCCTCGTCGTTCATCAGTTTCGCGTAATATTCTGCGTCAATGGAATTGGCAAGCCGGTTTGTATCATAACCCGGATAGGAAACTAACGCCAGCGTATCGCCGGTATTGACGTCCGTCACCACCATGGACCCGGAACAGGGCTCTAACGCCAGCTGGGCGGGCGTGATATCCAGATCCGTGATCCGGTCCAACATAAACTGGTAGGCGGTGATACCGCCGCTGTACAGGCGGCTCTCCACATCCGAGTCCACTTCCACGATCTTCTGCTCGCAGAGAATCTGACAGATTTCCCTGCCGCTTATCACGTCGTTTTTGATCATATAGCGGTAGATCCGCTTTTCAAAAGTGGAGTCCGTCTCCAGTTTTTTCAGTATATAATCCACCAGCGTCTCGTAGATCTCCTCCGAATCCGCATAGTCGCCGGCCAGTTCCAGTTTTGTCACATCGATCCATCGCATCGCGATGCAATGCCGCAGGTACTGTTCTAACGGGATGATCTCATCCTGATGCCATGCCTGATAGATTTCATCGGCAGTGTCGATCTCCTCTTTCAGCAAAATATTGTTGTCCCCCAGAAGAGATACAATATAGAGCATGTACACCTGGTATTCCGTCGTGAGCTGATCATAGGGAGTCTTTGTAACCAGGAGCTCCTCTCTCAGCCGCTCCAGCACGTTCGCCTGCTGCGCTTTATATTTCTGGTAAACGATCTGTTCGGTTTCCTTCGCCCCTCTTTCGGAAAATCGGGAGACATCGATAATACCGTTTTCGATCAGGGCATTGTACACATCATAAATAGCGATCAAAATAGAGGAACTGCCCGAATTTTCCGTCGGTACATATTCCTTGATATTGCGAATGCGGGAGTACAGTATGCCGGCGATCTTCTGTTCCAGAATATTGTAGGCCGCTGCCTGCAGTTCCGTATCCAACGTCAGATAGATGTCATCTCCGGCGGCGGGTTCCACATAATCGGTGGATTCGATCACCTTGCCAAAACTGTCCACATAGATGACTTCGGAACCCTTTCTGCCTCTCAGCACACCCTCCATGGAGGACTCTATTCCGGCAACGCCCACCTGATCGTTCAGAGCGTAGGTGGAGTCCTTCTCTGTATATTCCGCAAGCCTCTCCGACGGGATCTTTCCGGTGTAACCGATTATATGACTGAAATAGACGCTGTTTACATACTTTCGTATGGTATCTTCCGCGATGCTGACCCCGTCCAGATACTGCATGTTCTCACTCACTACCGCCACCGTCCTCTCGTTCACATCCGTGGCGATCGTCGTGGCGATATATTTCTGATAGCTGTTGGAGGAAAGAGCCGACCGGACGGTTATGATCTTCAGGATCTCATCTTTCGTATATCCCTCGCCGGCCTCAAACTCCAGCACACCCTCATCCGATTCCGTGTAAGTGCCCACACCGTATTTCTCCGTGCTGCACAAAAAAGAAATCACCTCATCCGGAGATGCCGTTTTCTCCTTGTATTCCAGGTCATTGACGTTCGCTCTCCCATAGACATCCCCCAGAAACCGAAGCAGTGCACTGTCGCTGACATTAAACTGATAATTGCCGGAAGAATCCAGATAAATATCAAAATCGCTGATCACCTCGTCCCCGCTCTCCTCTATCATGCGGACGACCTTGTGGATCGTTTCATTGATATCCCGATTTTTTGTCTTGCCGGACTCGTAGACATCTTCGATCGTCACAGAGTAAGCCAGTTCATTGTAGGCCAACAGTCTGCCGTTTCTGTCGTATATATTGCCTCTGGTCGCCGGAATGGAACGCTCTTTTCGGATAGTAAGTTGAAAATTTTCCAGATAGGATGCGCCGTCTACGATCTGCAGAGTAAAAAGTCTATGTATCAGTACAACACCGCAGAAAATGATCGCGAGAATCAGCACAAATTCCCGGGAAAGAACCATATTCAGTACTTTATCTTTTATTCTGTCAAACAAAATCTGTTTCGCTCCTGTTTTCTTCCACATTCAGCTGTTTGTAAAAATACAGCAGAATCGGATAAAGAATAATACTCATCACAATCGTATATACTGTTTCAGGCAGGATAATATGGATAAAAAAATAAGGGAAATTGAGCCTTCCGCGAAGCAAAAACAGTATGATATAGCAGACCATCCCGTAGGAAAGGTCGCTCAGCGTAATCAGAGCCAACGGAAGTTTTATATCCTCCGGATAAAAGATCCTGCTGAATTTCCCGTTCAAAAAACCGATGTACATGTAAAGCAGAGCGTAGAGCCCGATCACATCGCCAAAAAAAATATCGATAAACAGCCCACTGACGAATCCCGCGAGAATGCCCTGTTTCTCTCCCCGCATAAAACCGATGGAAGTTGTGGTGATGATCAACAGGTTCGGACTGATCCCGCCGAAATTCAACCGCTTAAACAGGGTGCACTGCAGTAAAAAGCAGAAAAACATAATGAAATAAAATAATACGGATAATAATTTTTTACGCATCTATTCCTCGATCGTCTGTTTCAGTTCCAAAATAACCAGCACTTCCTCCAGATGGGAAAAATCGACTGCCGGCGTCACATATCCGGATTTTGTCAGATTGTTGGAATCCGTATTCAGGCTGGATATGTAACCGATCAAAATTCCCGGCAGATAATGGTCGCTGATATTGGAAGTGACAAGCTTATCCCCCGCCACCACCTGGCTTTTTTCATCGATCAGCTTGCTGAATTCGATCAGTCCGTCGGCATAGGTCTCCAGATTACCGGTGACAACCAGATTGTCCGAGGTGGAGAGCACCGTGCCGCTGACACTCACGTTATCGCTGATGATCGTAGTCACTTTTGCCCAGTTCCTGCCGACGGATGTCACTCTTCCCACGAGACCTGCTCCGGCTATCACATTCATATTTTCCATGATGCCGTCGTCTGTCCCTTTGTCGATGACAAACGAATGATACCAGTTCCCGCTGTCCTTGGAGATCACCCTTGCGCCGATCTTTTCGTAATCGGCGTATTCCGCGTCGAGCTGATAGAGCTGGCGCAGATTGGTCAGTTCAAACCGGTCCTGCTGCAGGGAGATGTTTTCGTTGGTGAGATCCGCAACCTGCTGTTTTAAAGATTCATTTTCCTCGATTAAATTCTGTATTTCCTGCAGCATCTCCGTCCGCTCGTTCAGATAGCTTCCCACCCTGGAGATTCCCTTCTCAAAGGGAACCACAAGAAAGCCCGCCACGTAGGACAGGGAGGTGCTGAGAACCGATGTCGTAAAAGTAAGGATCATCAGCCCCGTACACAGGATCGTTAAAAGAAAAAGGAGATATTTACTCGGTAATGTAAATTTTTCTCCCTTTTGTCTCACAACTGGACTCATCTGCTCATTCCTTCGATAGAATACGCTACGGATTTATAGTTATCGTCTTTGATGATCTTCGCGATACCGAGCACAACGCTGTTCATCGGTTCCGCCGCCACATTGACTTTCAGACCGGTCCCCAGACTGATCAATTCCGCGAGATGATTTACCTGGGAAGCGCCGCCGGTCAGATAAATGCCGTGTCTGTAGATGTCCGCGGCCAGCTCGGGCGGCGTCCGCTCCAGAATCACCTTTATATTGTCAATAATGATATTAAAGTTTTCCGTCAGACAGGTGTCCACAAGGCTTGTCGGAATCTCTCTCTCCACCGGAAGCCCCGTCACAATATCCCGCCCGAACACCTGGGCGCCTTTTCCTTCCTTTTCGAGGTCCGCCAGCGCAAACTTTACATTCTCAGCTGTCTTCCCGCCGATCAGAAGACTGAACTCTTTCCGGACTGCCGCGCGGATCGCGTCGTCAAATTTAAGGCCGCCCACCTTGATCAGCCTGCTGAGCACGATGCCGCCCAGAGAGAGGATCGATATCTCCGTCGTATCATAGCCCACATTGACTACCAGTACCCCCTGCGAGTTCTTCACGTCGATGTCCAGCCCAAGGCCGTCGGCCACCGCCTTTTCCACGATCATGATGCGTTTTGCCTTTACGCCGGCATCCCGTATCAGATCATAGAAAGCCCTTTTTTCCACCTCCGTCACATCGGTGGGCACCGCGATATAGAAATCGGCGGGTTTTATCGTTCCTTTGGAAAGATCGGTGACAAAATACCGGACTAACGTTTCCATATTATGGATATCCGCGATGACCCCGTTGCACAGAGGGTAAGATATCTGAATATTTCCCGGCGCTTTCTCATACATTTCATAGGCGGAATCGCCGTAGGCGAACAGATTCTTTTTGTTTTCAATGGCAATCATATTTTTTTCCACCATGATGGAATCGTCGCCCCTGTTGTAGATTTTGATATTATTTGTCCCCAGATCGATACCAAAAATATTGTTAGCCAAAACTGTACTCCTTTCATTTCCCGCAGACCGTCACTCCGTAAAATAGCCCTTTTCCCGCAGACTGCAATATGTTTTATCTCCGATGATAATATGGTCCGTCAGTGGGATTTCCATCATCGCTCCAAGCATCTGGACCCGTCTGGTAATCGCCAGATCCGCTCTGCTTGGTGTCGGATCTCCGCTGGGATGGTTGTGTACCAGCATAATCTGTACCGCTTTCTCTTTCAGCGCAAGCAGAAACAATTCTCTCGGCGAGACGATGGACTCCCTGACCGTCCCGATGGAGAGAACCGCGTCCGACAGCATTTGAAGCTTCTGGTCCAGCATGATCAAAATAACTTTCTCCCTCTCCTCATGCCGTAAACTTTCCTTATAATACTGCCATATCGTCCCGGGCTGATCAAATTTCAACCCTTTTCTCGCCTCCATTTTGGATATCCGCCTGGCAAGTTCCGCCAGACATTTCAGCTTGATCGCTTTCACTTCGCCGATTCCGGGAATTTTCATCAATTCCTTCCACGGAATATGGCACAGCCCCAGGAGGTTTCTCTCCGGAAAACTGTTTAAAACCCGGTCCGCAACCTCCACCGCGTTCTGTTCTCTGGTGCCGGTTCTGATAAAGACAGCCAAAAGCTCCTTATCATCCAGCTCTTCCGCCCCATATTCTTTCACTACTTCATAGGGCATCATATCGTATGAATGCATATACCTTTCCTTTCCACTCTCCGGACAAAAGGTCTGCATTGATAGTATTTACCATATCTGGAATCCTATACCTGACTACCTATAACATACTACCACATAATCCCGTTTCTGTATATAAAATTTAGACAAAATTTGTCCTCACAATTCCACATCCTTCGATAAAACAACCCCTTTATCGACAAGAGACTGCAGAGATCTCATGATTCCGAACTTCGCGTGCTGCCAGGTGATTCCTCCCTGAAAATATGCCGCATAGGGCTCTTTTAAAGGTCCGTCCGCGGACAGTTCGATGGAGGAGCCGCTGACAAACGCCCCCGCCGCCATAATGACTTTGGTATCGTAGCCTGGCATGTCCCAGGGCTCCGGACGCACATGGGAATCCACCGGGGAAGCCGCCTGGATCCCCTCGCAGAAAGCGATCAGCCCCTCCGGTTTTCCGAAGCTCACCGCCTGAATGATATCGTACCGCTCTTCCCGGCCGTCCGGCACCACTGCAAAGCCCAGTTTTTCAAAAACATTTGCCGCAAATATGGCGCCTTTTAAGGCGCATGCCGTCACATTCGGGGCAAGAAACAATCCCTCGTAGAAAGCACTCAGGATGCCGAGGGATGCCCCGACCTCCTTGCCCAGTCCCGGGCTGGTAAGCCGGAACGCCGCGTTCTCCACGCATTCTTTTCTTCCGACAATATAACCGCCGATCGGCGCAAGACCGCCGCCGGGGTTCTTGATCAGAGAGCCCACCGCCATATCCGCCCCTACATCCGTGGGTTCGACGACCTCCACAAACTCCCCGTAACAGTTGTCCACCATGCAGAGCAGATCCGGTTTTATTCCCTTGATAAAGGCAATCAGTTCCCCGATCCTCTCCACAGACAGCGTCGGTCTTGTGGCATAGCCTTTGGATCTCTGTATCGTCACAAGCTTTGTCCGTCCGTTGATCGCTTTCCTGATCCCCTCATAGTCGAAATCGCCGTCCGGCAGAAGATCCACCTGAGCGTAAGTGATCCCGTACTCAGCCAGCGAACCCTTTGACGGACGGATGCCGATCACTTCCTCCAGCGTGTCGTAGGGCTTTCCCACAGGCGACAAGAGCTCGTCACCCGGGCGCAGGTTGCTCATGAGCGCCAGCGCCAGCGCATGGGTACCGCAGGTGATCTGGGGGCGCACCAGGGCGTCCTCCGTATGGAAGATCCCGGCGTACACTTTTTCCAGCGTATCCCGTCCCAGGTCATTGTAGCCGTAGCCGGTTGTGCCAAGCATACAAGCCTCCGATACCTGGTTTTCCTGTAAGGCTTTCATTACTTTTAACTGATTTGCTTCCGATACGGCATCGATCTTCTGAAAGCGCTCTGATAAGGACTCCCAGATGCTCTGGCAGAATCTGTATACCTGCGGGGATATCCCCAGATTTTGGTAATATTGTTCCATTTTTATTCTCTGTACCTGTGCTTTCTTTTGTTTTATCTATTTTCCATTTATGATCTTACCTGAAATACATGTAGTGCCGAGCAGAAATCCGATCATAAAAGAGATGAGGTGTATTTTTAACGTTGAGAAATCTCCGATTTTCAGGGAAGCATTCAGCAGATTCCCCAGAATAACATAACCTGCCGTCCAACCGCCATACCATGCTCCGAGGCGGAAAGGTTCCTGATCCCTGCATATGATACCATATACTTCCCGGATTCGGTTTTTCATTTTTATCTCCATGGGTCAGGCGAACATG
>CANRWP010000083.1 GCA_947643595.1 uncultured bacterium
TGGCGTTTCTGGAGGATCAGACACTGTGGCCGCTCTCGCTGTATCTGCCGGAGATCGGGCCGGAGCAGGCGGGGTATTCTTTTGTGGCGGCGGTGATCACGCTGATACCGGCAGTGTTTGTATTTCTGGCGGGGCGGGAGTATCTGGAGCGGGGGATCACGGCGTCGGCGGTGAAAGAATAGAGAGAAACGGGAGGTTCCGTATGGAAATATTAAAAAAACAGAAAAAAATATTGACGGCGTTCGGTCTGTTTCTTGCCTTTATGTTTGCCTGCACCCTGATCTCGCGGGCGGTCTATGCCTCGAAACTTCCGCAGGTGAGCGTGGATACGCCGAGGCGCATGGCGATCGGCCATAATGTGGACGCGGAGGGTATTGTGCATCAGGGGCGGGAGTATGCGGTAAATGTATTGTCCGGGCTGCGGGTGCGGACGGTCTATGCCCATGTGGGCGACAGGGTGACGACGGATACATTGCTGTTTGAGATCGACATGGAGGATCTGGAGGAGCAGGTGAGGGAGAAGGAGCTGGCAGTGAAGAAGCTGCAGCTCCAGATAGCGGACCAGGAAAAGAACCGTGCGCTGCAGGAGGAGAAAGAGGAACTTGAAAATATCAGGGCGCAGGAGGATTACGAAAAGACGGAAGAGGAGGAGCAGACAAAAATAGACCGCGCGGGACTGGAGAAAAAGATCCGGGAACGGGATCTGAGAGAATTGGAAAATAATCCGGTGCAGGTGACTTCCGAGGAAGAGAGAAAGGCGGCGCAGGAGAAATATGAGGCGTGGGCGAAAGAGGCGGAGCGCCTGAAAAACGTTATGGAGAATGCGAAGAAGGAATGGGAAGCGGCGCAGGGGAAGGTGAAGGAACTGGAGGCAGGAGCCGCCGCGGGAGCATCGGAAGCTGCGGAAGATACGGGTTCCGATGGGGCTGACAGTGTGGGTGCATCGGAAGCTGCAGCGTCGGCGGATGATACGGCATTGAGGACTGCGAAAGACGCGGAAGCGGAAGCGAAGAAGAAATATGACGAGGCGAAAGCGGCATACGATGCGTATATGAAAACCCCTGTGGCGAAGCCGGATTACAGCGCCGAGGACGCCGCCCGCGCCGCCTGGGAGAAGGAGAAGCGGTCTCTGGAGGACGCGGCGAATGCGGCGGCGCTGGAGGAGAATGACGCAAAGGCGGCGAAGGAGAAGGCAATGGAGAGTGCCGGGCGAAATCTGGAAGATACCGAGACGGAAAAAGCTTCTGACAGTTCTCTGGAGATCAATCGGCTGGAGCTCTCCGCCTTACAGACAGAGCTCTCCGCCTACAGGAAGGTTCTGGAGGCGCAGGGGCAGGTCTTTCCGGAGGCGGACGGTATCGTCACGCGGATCCAGGTAAATCCGGGCGAGAGGGTGCCGGACGGGGCGGCGGTCGTCTATGCGGACCTGTCCAGTCCCATGCAGTTCACGGTATCCCTGACAAAGGAACAGAAGAAATATGTCAATCAGGGCGATCTGGCGAAGCTGTCCCTCGGGGGCGGAAAGGGGGAGGAGTATCAGGTGGATTATATTGCGGAGAATGAGGCGAATCCCGAACTGTATGAGGCGCGCATCCTGTTAAAGGAGGGCGTCGGAACGATCGGGGAGAGCGGGAAATTTGAGGTGGAGGCGCAGTCGGAGACTTTCTCCTGCTGTATTCCCCTTGCCGCCCTGCATGAGGATGCCAACCACCGGAAGTTTGTCTATGTCGTCAGCGAGAGGTCGGGAATCCTTGGAAAGGAACTGGCGGCGGAGGCGGTCTATGTGAAGGTGCTTGATCAGAATGATTCCTACGCGGCGATCGAGGAAGGGGTGATCGACAGCGAGACGGAATTGATCTTGAACTCCACGGAGGCGATCGAAGACAGGGATGTGGTGAGGTACAAAGAGTAGAAAAAGATTTATGCATTTTCCGGATAAATCATCCCGATAATGGAATTGATTGCGGTTTTTTCTCCCGATATAATCAGGAATCATAGGGAAAGGGAGAAAAAGACTATGGAACATAAATCAAATGCTTTTTTGGAACAGGAAAAAATATCTGTTCTTATGAGAAAATTTGCGATACCATGTATTATTTCACTTCTGATAGCAGCTCTCTGGGCGCGGCTGTGGCGACGGTGGGGATCGTCATGAAATTTTTCCAGATCGTCATTTCCGTCTCGGTGGGACTGGCGCTGCTTCTCCCGGTATTTTTCGGGCTGGACGGCGTCCTGTATTCCATGCCGTCAGCGGATCTTCTGACGTTTATCATAGCGGCCATTCTGATCAGAAATATTTTCGGCGAGTTAAAACAACAGAAGTAAAAGAAGAGAGAAGGAGGAAGAGAAGATGATCATTGATGCCAACATGTACTGGGTTCCGGAGGAACTGTTCACAAAGGAGGGCTTACAGGAGGAATTCCTGCGGTGCATTCCCCAAAGCTACGGGGTGAGTGCGAGGTGCGAGGAGATCCCCGGGACTGACAAAAAACAGATCATTATCGAGGAGCCGAAGGGATGCCAGAATCTGAACTATGTACAGGGCGAGTACAGGGCAGAAAAGCAGCTTGAGGATATGGACGCGGCGGGGGTGCAGAAAGCGTTGCTGAAAGTGCCCTGTGCCCATGCCTGGCTCTCCCTGGAGATGTGCAGAAAGTTTAACGACGGTGTGGCGTTGGTGGGGGAGACCGGAGCCGGAAAGACGACTATCGCGAAGGCGATCCTGCGCATCCTGCCGGATCCGCCGGCAAAGATGCTGGGGGGAAAGATCTGGCTGGACGGCGAGGAACTGACAGCAATGTCAGAAGATGAGATGCGGAATATCCGCGGCGGAAAGATTGCCATGATCTTTCAGGATCCGATGACGGCGCTCAATCCGATCATGACGGTGGGCGATCAGATCGTCGAAGGGCTGATGCTGCATGGCGATTACAGGCGGGAGGAGGCGGAAAAGCGTGCAGGGGAAATGTTGGAGATGGTTGGCATACCGGCGGAGCGCTACACAGAATATCCCTTTGAGTTTTCCGGCGGTATGAAGCAGCGCGTGGTGATTGCCATGGCACTCGCCTGCAATCCGCTTTTGCTGCTGGCGGATGAGCCGACGACGGCGCTGGACGTCACGATTCAGGCGCAGGTGTTGGATCTGATCCGGGAATTGAGGGAGAAGCAGGACACGTCCATGATCCTGATCACCCATGATCTCGGCGTGGTGGCTGAGACTTCGGATCAGGTGGCAGTGGTCTATGCGGGGGAGATCATTGAGTACAGCGGTAAGCGGGATCTGTTTTTGCATCCGCTCCATCCCTATACCCACGGTCTCTTTGACTCTCTGCCGGATATGGCGGGAGAGGGGAAAAAGTTGAAGCCCATCACGGGTTTTCCGCCGGATCCGACAAATCTGCCGGAGGGGTGCGCTTTCGCTCCCAGATGTCCCCGGGCGTCGGAGAGATGCCGAAGCGGCAGGATTCCGATGACGGAAGTGCGGCCGGGGCATTTTTGCAGATGCTGCGATCTCAAGTGAAAAGAAGGAGGCTGTTATGGCTTTATTGGAAGTAAAACATCTGAAAAAATATTTTAAGGTGCCGACCGGGATCAACCATGCGGTGGACGATGTCTCTTTTACGGTTGAGAAGGGGGAGACGCTGGGTGTCGTGGGGGAATCCGGCTGCGGGAAGAGCACCATGGGACGCACGATCATCCATCTTCAGGACGCGACGGACGGGCAGATCTTTTTAAACGGAGAGGATATTACCCGTGTGAGGGGGAGAGAGCTGCGCCGGATCAGGGAGAAAATGCAGATCGTGTTTCAGGATCCCTACTCCAGTCTGAATCCGAGATTTCGGGTGGAGGAGACGATCCGTGAACCGCTGAAGCATTCCGGGAGATTTGGGGACAGGGCAGCTCTTAACGAGGAGACGAACCGCCTGATGGAACTGGTGGGTATCGACGAGAGGCTGCGGCAGTCCTATCCCCACGAACTGGACGGGGGGCGCAGACAGAGGGTGGGCATCGCGAGAGCGTTGGCATTAAATCCGGAATTCGTCGTGTGCGACGAACCTGTCTCGGCTCTGGATGTGTCCATTCAGGCACAGGTGTTAAACCTGCTCATGGAATTGCAGGAGAAGACGCAGACAGCTTATATGTTTGTGACGCATGATCTCTCGGTGGTTCGATATATCTCCAACCATATCTGTGTCATGTATCTGGGGCAGCTTGTGGAAAAGGCGCCCACGGAGGCGCTGTTTCGGGAGACGCTGCACCCCTACACAAAGGCGCTGCTCTCGGCGATACCATCTATCGATATCGATCATCCGATGAAGCGCGTGATGCTGAAGGGGGAGATCACCTCGCCTATCAATCCGGCGCCGGGCTGCCGTTTCGCCGCCCGCTGTCCCTATGCGTCCGCCAGATGCAGGGAACAGCAGACTTTGCGGGAGGCCGCGAAGGATCATTATGTGGCGTGCTGCCGCATGGAAGAAATTAATTAAAATGTCAGGAGAATAAGAAATATATGAAGCAGGAAATTAAAAGAACTTTTTTGATGCTCCCCGATAAGGAGATCAGAAAACTGCCAGTGATGATCTATGAACCGAGAGTGCCCGGCAGAAAAAATCATATCGGGATCGTCCTGCAGCATTCGGATGATAATTATTTTGAATTTGTGCCGGCACTGGAGCTGGCGGCGCGCGGGTATACAGTGATAGTATCGTATTTTCCCGATCCTGCGGTCTCGCTGGACCGCAAGCTTGTCCATGTCGGCAGGGTGGTGGATTACCTGAAAAGCTATCCTTCCGTGGACCGGATCGTTCTGCTGGGGCACAGCGGCGGAGCGACTCTGATGAGCGCTTATCAGGCTGTCGCGGAAAAAGGCTGCGGTGTATTTCAGGGACCGGAGAAAGTCATAGCGATGGGGGAGACGGGCGAGCTGCCGAAGGCTGACGCGGTCATGTTTCTGGATGCGAATCTGGGCAATGGTGTCATGACATTATTGTCCCTGGACCCGGCGGTGATAAGCGAGGGGAAGGGAGTGAACAGAGATCCGGAACTGGATCTGTACAGTTTGGCCAACGGATTTGGAGAAGAGGGCTGCCGCCACAGCGAGACTTTTATCAAAAAATACGTGAAAGCGCAGGGAGAAAGGATGAACAGCCTGATCCGATATGCGAGGGAGCGTGTGAAAGCGATCTCGGAGGGAGAGGGCAATTTTCTGGATGATGAGCCGATGGTCATCCCCGGCGGAAGCCAGATCAAACCGTACAATAAACTGTTCCCGCTGTATCCGGAGAAATATTTCTCCCATACAAAAAGAGAATGGCTCCTGCTGAGAGCCGACGGCACCAGGGAGGAGATGATCGTTCCCTGCCGCAGAACCGTGTTTATGGGGCAGGATAAGACAGACTGTTATCTGGCGGCCACACTGACGACGACAGTGAAAACGTTTCTGGCGTCCTCGGCGGTCCGGGTCAATGAGGACTTCGGCTATGATGAAACCGGCATTTACGGTGTGGACTGGGATTCCAGCTACTGTACCGGACCCGGCAACGCAAAGTATATCTCGGTGCCCATGCTGCTGATGGGAATGACAGGCAGCTATGAATATATCGCGGCGGAGCAGATTTATGAGCGTGCCGTTGCCGCCGGGGATAAGACACTTGTCTTTGTGGAAGGAGCCGGCCATAACTTTACACCGGAGGGAGAGGCAGAAAAATATCCCGGCGAGTTTGGGGATACGGCAGCACGTTGTTTTGATTTTGTGGATGAATGGCTGACAGAGAGGTTTTAGGAAAGGGGGATCGGCAGGATGATTACACTGAAGAACAGGACATGCGTATTTGCGGGAGCGTCCGGACAGATCGGGCGCGGGGCGGTAAAGGCGCTGGCGGAGCAGGGGATGAATGTCATCATGATAACACACAATGCCGTCAAAGCCGGAGAGATCGTAAATGAAATGAAAAATCTTGCGGGACAGGTCGTCGCCATGAGCAATGAAGAGTGTAACGAGGCTCTTTTTTCCAGAATATACGGTGTGTTTGGCTCCGTTGACGCGGTGATCAGTTCAACAGGCGGAATGATGTCTGTGGTCCGCCCGGAGGAAATTTCCGATGAACTGTTAAATGAAAAAATGAGCCATCAGGTCACGGAACCTTACAATATGGTGCGCGCAGCGCTTCCATATCTGAAAAAAAGCGAGGCGCCCAGGGTTATATTTGTGGCGAACGGGGGCGCTCTCGACGGATATGCCGGTGAAAATATAGCGGACAGTATAGCAAACGGAGGAGTTGTCTCCATGACATACGCTCTGGCGAGGGCGTTGGCTCACGACAGGATCACAGTGAACTGTATTGCTAGGAGCGGCATGATCAACGACCACACTCCGGAACTTGCCACCGATTTTGATGTGGCGAGCATTGCCAGGGATATCCCCCTGGGACATATCGGGACAAATGATGAGTTCGGCGCGCTGGTGCAGTACATTGCCAGTGAGGAAGCAGGATATGTGACAGGGCATGTGTTTAGCCTGACCGGTGGGCTGCATATCGGGTAGGGTATATCGGGAATATGGGAGATGGCGCACAGGGATGCGGAAGCTCACGGCCTCCGCATCCCTGTCGCATTCCGCTCGCAGTTCCGCTCAGGAATTCGCCAGCGCTTTCACTCTGGAAAGCCCGTTCCGCACAGCCGGGACTGCCAGCACGACAAGGGTAAGGATGCCCTCGGCGCCGATGTAGGAGCCGTTGTAGACCAGAGAATAAACAGGTGCGCTCATGCCGTAGTCTGCGGCGTAATAACCGAAGAAGATCACCCCCGATAAAAAGGCAAAGACAAATCTGCCGAAAATACCGAGGAGATAGCCCTTGACCAGTCCGTACTTTTTGTCGCGGAAGATGCCGGAGAGCCCGAGCGCGCCGAAGGCGAAAAGGTAGTCGGTGAGCATCTGCGGGATGCTGATGATGTAGGGATCCACCACAAGCTGCAGGATACCGTAGGCCGCCGCTGCCATCAGTCCGGTTCGCAGGCCGAACCAGTATCCGATCAGGCAGATGAACAACATGCTGAACAGGGTTACGGAGCCGCCGTAGGGCGCATCGAACAGCTTTAGATAAGAAGTGACCATGGCAAGGGCTATGGCGACGGAACAGAAAGCGAGCTGTTTTGTGCTGATGGACGGTTTTCCCTGTTTTTCCCGTATTTTACCGGAAATATAGCAGGCGCCGACAAGGAGCAGAAGCATGGCCGCCACCAGCAGAGCGTAGCCAGCGGGGGTGAGATTGAAGTAGTTACCGTTCTCCCGGTCGATGATCTCCGTGGCGAAGAACGAAAAAATTTGGAAATGTGACATAAAAAAACCTCCTTTGTGGTTTGCCAGGAGGAAGTAGGTTGGAATTGATCAGGGCAGGCAAAGCCGGTGGCTTTATAAAAACACCTGTTATGATATCGCTCCAACATGCTTCCCTACGCCGGTATTATCCGGGTCAGGTAATAAGGGTCAGGCTCTGTCCGCGCATCGCCGCACAGATAAGCCAGTCTCAGCATTCGCTCCCCTAGCAAAGTGTATGATATTTTTGAGAATTTCCTGCCGATGTGTCCGGTTTCAGGGAATTCTTTTGTATCAGTATAGGACAGGGCGGGATAAATGTCAATGCCCGGATGAGCATTTAAACATAAGGATTGTCCGCGGAGCGGGCTATCCGTTGTTTCCTCACGGCGTCCGGTATCGTTAACTAAATGACATTGGTTCGGCAGGATTTAGTGGAATTCTATGGATGTCTGTGGTAGAATGATAAAATCGGCGGAAAGGGAGGACTGTTATATGAGACGGGGAACGGCAATGTCCGAGGTGTGGAAACTGATAAAGCCTCTCGCGGTTTATTATATAGGATATTATGTGATCCGGATGGTGGTGGGAACGCTGCTGGCGGGCGGCGGCATGTCATTTTTGATAGAGGATGGCAGCAGTATTGTGAACGGGATCGCCATGACAGGCGGCTGCGCCGTGCTGTTTCCGATGATCGGTGAGGAGCGGGAGGAGCAGAAAAAGGAGCGGGAGCGCCGAAAAAGAGAGCGCGAGGCGCAGGTATACGGAGAAGCCCGGGATAAAAAATCAGTGCTGCGCTATCCTGCCCTGGTGATCTTCGCAGCTGCCTCTGTTGTCTTTTTTAATATATTGATCAGTCTGTCCGGGCTGATGGAGCAGTCGGACCTTTACAGGCAGACGGCGGCAAGGCAGTATGCCGTATCGCTGGGGATGGGGCTGTTTCTCTATGCGGGGGTATCCGCGGTGGTGGAAGAAGTGGTGTTCCGGTTTCTGCTGTATAACAGGCTGCGGCGCTCCGGCGGGCGCGCCGCCTTCGGGATCGTCGCTTCCGCTTTCCTGTTCGGCGTCTATCATGGCAATATCGTGCAGGGGCTGTACGCTTTTGTAATCGGGCTGCTGATCGCTCTTGTGTATGTCCGGTTTGATGATTTTCTGGCGCCGGTGTTGTTTCACGGCGTGGGAAATGCGGTGATCTTTCTCGGCAATATGATCCCCGAGGTTTACGATATTGTTTTTTCGCCTGTCATGTTCTGGGTGTTCGGGCTGATCACCGTGGCGGGCAGCATGTTTTTGGTGCGGGAGGTCAGAAAGGGGCTTCAGGGGTGATGATCTCAATGAAAGGGAATTTCCTGTTCAAGCCACTTACGGTTTTCGGTGCTGTTTCCCCACGCATCCAATGCCAGCTCGTAAGTTGCAGAAACTTTTTTGTCTACGTTTTTGAGATATTTTCGGATTTCTAACTGTCCTGCTTTTAAGGAGGAAACTTCGGAATCCATTTTGTCGAGGCGGTTGTCCATTTTATCCAAACGTATATTTATCGGTTGTAATAATACCTGTATCGCATGCAGGTCATTTTCGGTCAATGCCATTTTAACGCCCTCCTCCCGCATATTTTATCTGGTTTTTGTCTTTTTTCTCTCATACTTTTCCTCTCCTTCGGATCGTACAGGGAGAAATTCATTTTTTCTCCCGGCCAATCAGTTATTCAGTTCATTCAGCAAGGAGTCCGCAGATAATATGCCTGCGCTGATATGGAAATCATCTTATATCAAATGTTTCCACCAAGATAATAGAGAATCTTAGAAAGGGTTCTTTGCCTGACTCTCAGTGTAGCACAGCTGATCTCCTTTGGCAAGGGTTTATTTTAAGGCTGCCATATTCTCTCGGTAGTCTCCCTTTTTACCAGTATAGGGGTGATCACCTTGTGGACCGGTTCCTTTAAGGGGACCGGTTTTCTTTTTTTGCGTTCGTTCATCTGTCCGACGAGAAGGCTTACGGCTTCGTTTGCGATCTTGTCTATCTGCTGTCCGATGG
>CANRWP010000084.1 GCA_947643595.1 uncultured bacterium
CAAGGCTGACAAACTTATAACCGTTAATCTCATCATCAGCATCCAGTGCGATACCTGTCACATAGCCTTCTGCCATCTCCAGGTAACGGGGACCCTTTGTCAATGTACCGTACATCGTACCAACCTGACTTCTCAAGCCTTTGCCGAGATCCTCCAGACCTGCACCCACAGGCAGACCGTTTTCAGAGAATGCGCTCTGAGAGCGGCCGTACACGATCTGTAAAAACAACTCTCTCATAGCCGTGTTGATCGCGTCACACACAAGGTCGGTATTCAATGCTTCCATCACGGTCAGGCCGGGCAGGATCTCGGATGCCATCGCTGCGGAATGTGTCATTCCGGAACATCCGATAGTCTCAACCAGCGCTTCCTGGATAATGCCTTCCTTGACATTCAGCGTCAGCTTACATGCGCCCTGCTGCGGTGCGCACCAGCCCACACCATGTGTCAGACCGGAAATATCTTCCACTTTTTTCGCCTGCACCCACTTTGCCTCTTCCGGGATGGGAGCACAGCCATGGTGAACGCCCTGTGCCACGGTACACATTTCTTCAACTTCTTTAGAATAGATTATCATGTGAAAACTCCTTCCATAATATATAATATTTGTAACAGAGGGCATGCTTGTCCCCTGTTATAACCGCTTACCCTATTTTCGCATAAATCCGACAAAAAATCCAGTCCCACTTTACAAATTTTTACTGCTTTGCCACAATATTCTCCGCGTTCTTGTAAATGCTGCGCGCAGGGATCACGCCGCGAACACAGGAAGTCGGATAAATATTCGTCTCCTTCCCGATCACAGATCCCGGATTCAGCACACTGTTGCAGCCCACTTCCACATTGTCGCCGAGCATGGCTCCGAATTTTTTCAGGCCTGTCTCCATCTGCTCTTTTCCGTCCTTCACGACAACCAGCGTCTTATCGCTCTTCACATTGGAAGTGATGGAGCCGGCTCCCATGTGCGCCTTATAGCCCAAAATACTGTCGCCCACATAATTGTAATGGGGCACCTGCACGTTGTTGAACAACACCACATTCTTCAGTTCCGTAGAATTTCCGACCACCGCCTTTTTCCCGACAATGGCGTTTCCGCGGATAAACGCGCACTGACGCACCTCTGCCTCCTCGTCGATGATGGCGGGACCGTTTATATACGCGCTCGGAAAAACCTTTGCCGACTTTGCGATCCAGACATGTTCCTTCACCTGCTCGTACCTGTCCTTTGGCAGACTCTGTCCCAGTCTGACAATAAAATCGCTGATCAGCGGAAGCGCCTCCCAGGGATATGTCAGACCGTCAAAAAGCTCCTTTGCGATCGTCTCCTCCAGCGTATAAAGCGCCGCTATCGTTGTCTGTTCCATCTTTCCCATTCTTTTATCCCTCTTTCCTGTATAATTTGCGGTACTGCAGGCCTGCTGCGCCCTGCGCTCCCTGCCCCGGTATCCTATAAATATGATACAGTATCCCGCCATATGCGGAAAACCGTTCATCATTTATCACGTTTTTGTCTGTAATATCCCGCGAACTTGTCGAAGGCAGGATACAGCGCCGTCTGGTTTCTGACCTGTTTGACCAGGTTCGTCCGCCTTGTCACGAAATCATCCAGCTTCCGCATATACTCCTCCGAAGTGATGGTTCCTTCCGACACTTGTGTCAGTCCTTTCTCCCAGCTGGCGGTAAGCCTCGGATCCAACAGCGGCTTCATGGAACATGCCACCACCTCGTAGATAATTTCTCCCAAAAAGGACGGGGTAATGATCTGTGTCTTTTTATTCAGCGTGAGATACTTGATATTCACCAGTTTTTTCAATATCTCTGCCCTGGTCGCCGATGTACCGATGCCGGAACCCCTGATCTGCGCGCGAAGTTCTTCGTCCTCGATCAGCTGCCCCGCGTTCTCCATCGCCAGGATCATGCTGCCTGAATTGTACCGTTTCGGCGGCGTGGTCTCCCCGGCCTTTATGGAGAATCCGCTGTATGTGATCTTATCCCCCTTTTTCAGCCCGGCAAGAGCCGCGAGAAGCGCCTCATCACAGCTCTCCTCAGCCGTGTCGCCTCCGTCCGTCCCCGCATGAGCACCGTCCTCCGTCTCCTTCGCACCGTTCTTTCCGCCCTTCCAGAAAGAACATTTTGTCACGGGAAGATACCCTTCCTCTTTCAGCACTTTAAAGCTACTGTGAAAGCGTTCCTTCTTCGCTTCTGTCACCAGCGATACTCTCTGATAAACCGCCGGCGGATAGAAAATGGCGAGAAACCTTCTGACAATGATCTCATACACTTTCTGCGAAACCGGGGCAAGTCCCCCCAGCGCCGCCAACCCCTGTCCCGTGGGGATGATAGCGTAATGGTCGGTGATCTGCCTGTCATTGGTATATCTGGTGGAAGCGATCTTCTGATAGCGCTTAGCTGCCAGAACCTCCCCCGCGATCCTGCCGCACACCGAATAATTTATTAATCCGCCGATGTTCTTCCCAATCTCCTTCGCCACAGCGCTGGAAAGCACTCTGGCATCCGTCCGCGGATAAGTCACCAGTTTTTTTTCATACAGTTCCTGTACGATCTGGAGAGCCTGATCCGGACTGATCTTAAAATATCTGGAACAGTCATTCTGCAGTTCCGCCAGGTTATACAGAAGAGGCGGATTTTTCGCCTCCCTTTTCCTCTCGATGGAATGAACTACACCACCGGCATCCCCCAGATAATCCACCAGCCCTTTGGCATCTTCCTGTTTTAAAAAGCCGTTTTCTTTATAGAGCCCCGGATAGCCCGCATACTTCGATTCCTCCCAGACTCTCCACTCTCCCGTAAACGTCTCCCCAGTCAGCTCAACACCCGCCAGCACGCGATAAAAAGGGGTTTTCACAAAATCCCGGATCTCCCTTTCTCTGCTCACCACCATGCCGAGCACACAGGTCATCACACGCCCCACGGAGACCACACACTTATCGGTGTGCATATAATTTTTCACCGGATAAGAAAATTTCAGGGTCAGCACCCGGGAGAAATTAATTCCCATCAGGTAATCCTCCTTGGCGCGCAGATAAGCGGAAGCGCAGAGATTATCATACTCCGACAGATCTTTCGCCTCCCGGATGCCCCGCAGAATCTCTTCCTCCGTCTGGGAATCGATCCAGACTCTCTTTCTCGTCTTCCCTTTTACGCCCGCCTGCTGTTCCACCAGACGGTATATGTATTCTCCCTCGCGCCCGGAGTCGGTACAGACGTAAATTGTCCCAACATCTCTCCTGTTCAAAAGCCCGCTGACAATCTTAAACTGCTTTGCCACCCCGGGGATCACCTCATACAAAAAAGTGTCCGGAATAAAAGGCAGCGTATCCAGAGACCAGCGTTTGTATTTCTCATCGTAGATCTCCGGGTAACTCATGGTCACAAGATGTCCGACACACCAGGTCACAAGCGCCGTCTCCGATTCCAGATAACCGTCTCTCTTTGTCATATTCAGTTTCAGCGCTTTCGCAAATTCCTGTGCCACACTGGGCTTTTCCGCAATATATAAACTCTTCATTCTCTCCTAAAACAAGATCAACGACAGATTTTCCTTTCCTCTCGCCTCCGCCATCAGTCTCGCATCAAACTCCTTATCCGTAAACAGCCAGATATGATCCGCACTCAACTTTGCCTTCTCCGCCAGAAACAGCATCCACTCGTAATCCTCGTAGGGAAACACCTCCCGCTCACACTGACAGACGGCGAGCAACGTCTCTCCGGTCTCACTCTGCGCGATAATATCGATATCTCCCGCCTTTCCTGCCCACTCTCCCACAGACGAGAGCCTGAACGGAAATTCTCCCCTTGCCGCCTCTCTCATCAAATACTCCCTGCAGGCCTCCTTGAAGGCATAAGACATAAACCTGCGAAAAGTGGGCACAATATCCCTCTCATAGAAATCTTCCTCTGCCACAGCCGCCAGCTTACTGCTTCCCGGATACAGATAGGTGAATGTAAAATGTACAAAATGATTACAGATGCGGTACACGCCCTTCTGCATGTGCTCCCGCCCTGCCGTGTCATAGGAAAAGACTTTTTCAATCAGTTCAAGCTCCATCAGATTTCTCAGATAGACGCTGATCTTTGCCCTGGAAAATCCCGTGTAGGCATAGATATCGTTCAGTTTGTGATGTCCGCTGGCGAGAGCCGACAAAATGGTCTGATAGACCCCCAGTTCTCTGAGTTCCTCCGACAATATCCGTCTGCACTCATCGTGCAGAGCCCCCTCCGGCGAGAGGATCGTATCACAGACATTCTCCTTCAGATTTTTCGTCGGCGACATACACTTCCACAGTCCGGGATTCCCTCCCAGCACAGCATATAACCCGAAAGCCTGTTCAGACGAATAGTTCGGAAACGCCTCCCGCAGTTCAAAAAAGCCGAGAGGCTTTATTTTCAGCAGTCCGGAAATCTTGTAAGCCGCCATTCCCATCTTCTTGACCATGCTGTTCTCCACCCAGGAGGTGGAGGAACTGACCATGATCACCAGGACACTCCGCTTTTCCGCCTGGTTCTCCACAAAGGCCGCCAGCTCCTCGATAAAGGAAGGACTGCTTTTCATCAGATACTGGAACTCGTCCAGCACCAGGATCTGTTTGTCGGGGATATCCTGCAGACTGGCCTCAAACAGTTCCTGCCATGTCGGAAATTCCTCCACGGCAATCCCCGCATCGGACAATTCCCTCCCCCATTGAAACTGTTGTTCCCGCTCGCCGGCCTCCCTGCAAGCGTAGTAAAAACAGGGACTTTCGTCCGCAAATTCCCGCACCAGTCTGGTCTTTCCCACACCGCGCTGACCGTATATCACCACAAACTGACTGCCGTTTTTTTCAAAAAACTTCTGCAGATATTGCACTTCCTTTTTTCGCCCTGTCAACATTTCCCGAACCCCATATTATTGTCACTTACTTTTTCCCGATATACCCTTTCGCTTTCAGCATCTCCGCACACAGCACTGCGCCGCCCGCCGCGCCCCTCACCGTGTTGTGGGAAAGGCCGATGAACTTCCAGTCATAGACGCTGTCTTCGCGAAGCCTCCCCACGCTGACGCCCATACCGTTCTCAAAATCCACATCCTGTTTCACCTGAGGTCTGTTGTCCTCCTCCAGGTACTGAATAAACTGCTTCGGCGCGCTGGGCAGTCCCAACTTCTGAGGTTCCCCGGCAAAGTTTCTCAGCTTTTCGACGAGCTGCTCCTTTGTGGGATTCTTTTTAAATTTCACAAACACCGCCGCGGTGTGTCCGTCCAGCACCGGCACACGAACGCACTGACAGGTGATCACCGGACTCGTCGCAGGTACGATCACGCCGGACTCCACTTTGCCCCAGATGCGCAGCGGCTCCTTCTCGCTCTTCTCCTCCTCGCCGCCGATATAGGGAATCACATTTTCCACCATCTCCGGCCAGTCCTGAAAAGTCTTGCCGGCGCCGGAGATCGCCTGGTATGTCGTCGCCACCACCTCATAGGGCTCATACTCCATCCATGCCGTCAATACCGGCGCATAGCTCTGGATCGAGCAGTTGGGCTTTACCGCCACAAAGCCTCTCTCCGTGCCGAGACGTTTTCTCTGGTCCCTGATCACCTCAAAATGTTCCGTGTTGATCTCCGGCACCACCATCGGCACATCCGGCGTCCATCTGTGGGCACTGTTGTTGGAGACAACGGGAGTCTCCGTCTTCGCGTAAGCTTCCTCGATGGCCTTGATCTCGTCCTTGCTCATATCCACGGCGGAGAACACAAAGTCCACCTCAGCCGCTACCTTTTCCACTTCGTTGACATTCATCACGACAATGCCTTTTACCTTTTCCGGCATCGGTGTCTTCATCTTCCATCTGCCGCCCACTGCCTCCTCATAGGTTTTGCCCGCCGAACGGGGACTTGCAGCGATCGTTGTCACCTCGAACCAGGGGTGATCCTCCAACAGGGAGATAAACCTCTGCCCCACCATCCCGGTTCCGCCTAAAATTCCTACACGCAATTTTTCATTCATAATATCTACTCCTCTTTATTTTAAGTATTCTTTATAGATCGCGATCACCTTCTCCATCGCCTCCCTGCCCGGCGCACCGATGGTCAGCCGCTTATCCACGCAGGTCTGCAGGGAAACCGCATCGTAAATATCCTCCTCGAACTTGTCACTGATCTCCCGCATCTCCGACAGGGGCAGCTTATCGATGGAAGTGTTTTTCTCAATACAATACAGTACCAGCCTTCCCACGATGCCGTGCGCCTCCCTGAAGGGCACACCCTTTCCCACCAGATAATCCGCCGCGTCCGTGGCGTTGGTAAATCCTTTCATGGCGCTCTCCGCCATCCGCTCTTTCCGGAACTTTATCGTGGCCAACATCCCGGTAAACAGCAGGATACAGTCTCTCACCGTGTCAAAGGCGTCAAAAGCCGCCTCCTTATCTTCCTGCATATCTTTATTGTAGGCGAGAGGAAGTCCTTTCATGACTGTTAAAAGCGCCATCAGGTCCCCGTAGACTCTCCCCGTCTTTCCCCGCACAAGCTCCGCAATATCCGGATTTTTCTTCTGCGGCATGATCGACGAGCCGGTGGAGTAGGCATCGTCTATCTCGACAAACCGGTACTCATCGCTGTTCCAGATTATGATCTCCTCCGAAAATCTTGACAGATGCATCATCACGATACTGAGCGCCGACAAAAACTCCAGCAGATAATCCCTGTCCGACACGGCGTCCATACTGTTGAGCGCCGGCCCGTCAAACCCCAGCTCTCCCGCCGTGTACTCTCTGTCCAACGGATAAGTTGTCCCCGCCAGAGCTCCAGCCCCCAGAGGGCAGATATTCATTCTTTTCAGGATGTCCCGCATCCTCAGCCGGTCCCGATGGAACATCTCAAAATACGCGCCCATATGATGGGCCAGCGTCAACGGCTGCGCCTTCTGCAGATGGGTGAAACCGGGCATGTACGTATCCGTATTCTCCTCCATGATCCCCACCAGGACCTCCAGAAGCCTCCCCAGCAGAAGGTCCGTCTGCTGCACCTGGAGTCTCGCATAGAGCCGCATATCCAGCGCCACCTGGTCATTCCTGCTGCGCCCGGTATGCAGTTTCTTTCCGGCATCTCCTATTCTCTCGGTGAGCACCGCCTCCACAAAACTGTGGACGTCCTCGAAGCTTTCGTCGATCGCGAGCTTCCCGTGCTCCACGTCCTCCAAAATAGAAACCAGGCCGCCCGTGATCTCCTCCGTCTCCTTCTGCGTCAGGATCCCCTGTCTACCCAGCATCCTCGCATGGACGATGCTGCCCTCGATATCCTGTGTCAAAAGCCGTTTGTCAAACCCGATGGAAGCGTTGAACGCATAGACCAGTTCATCCGTCTTCTTCGTAAATCTTCCGCCCCATAACTGTGCCATATTATCACACTATCCTTTTCCTTTTGTTTTTCTATTTTCAGTTCCGCATAATATTACCACAAATTCAGCTGTCTGACAAGAAAAGCTAAAACAAAATTTAATAATCCCACAAATCTGCCATAACCACACACCCGATACAACAAACACCGACACCGCCCACACCTTTTTTGTCGTCCCACATAGAATAATATATAACATTTTAAAACAAAGGAGCGCTTTTTGTGGAAACCTCGTACCTTTCCCTCGACCATTTATCCTATGCTTATCACGGTATGCACGGGGAGACCTGTGCGCTTACCGATATATCCTTCTCCGTAAAAAAGGGGGAGTTTATCGCCATTGTGGGACCCAGCGGGTGTGGTAAATCCACGCTCCTCTCCCTGATTGCCGGACTCCTCACACCGGAAGCAGGAAAAATCCTCTTTCCCATGCTCTCGCAGGGGGAGAGCCCGAAGATCGGCTATATGCTGCAGAGGGATCATCTCTTCGAGTGGCGTACCATCTATAAAAACGTGACTCTGGGACTGGAGCTGGGCCGTCTCTCTACGCCGGAAAAGCTCGCCAAGGTAGACCGCTATCTGAAAGATTACGGCCTCTGGGACTTTCGCGACAAACGTCCCAGCGAACTCTCCGGCGGCATGAAGCAGCGGGCCGCCCTGATCCGCACACTGGCGCTGGAACCCGAGCTTCTCCTGCTGGATGAGCCTTTCAGCGCCCTGGACTATCAGACACGTCTGCAGGTCTCGGCGGATATCTCCCGGATCATCCGGGCGGAGAAAAAAACGGCGCTGTTAATCACCCACGACCTGTCGGAAGCGATCTCCATCTCCGACAGAGTCATCGTCTTATCAAACCGCCCCGCCACGGTAAAGATCCAGATCCCCATCCGGCTGACTCTGACTGACGACAGTATGCTGGCGGCCAGAAACGCGCCGGAATTTAAAACCTACTTTAATCTGTTATGGGAGGAATTGCATGATGACACTGCAGGAACAATATATCAGAAAGCATAAACGCTACCACCGGATGATCTTTATTGCCCGACTCTGCATTATCGCAGTGTTTCTCCTGATCTGGGAAATGTCCGCCAATATGGGGTTTATCGATCCGTTCTTCTTTTCGAGCCCCTCGAGAGTGTGCAAAAGCTTTGCCGAACTGTACCGGGAAAACGATCTGTCGGTCCATATCGGCATCACGCTTTTAGAGACGATCCTCAGCTTCCTTCTGGTATTCGGCATCAGTATGCTGACCGCCACTCTGCTCTGGTATTCGGATAAGGCATCGGCCATCTTGGAGCCCTATCTCGTAGTGCTCAATTCCCTGCCGAAATCCGCCCTTGCGCCACTTTTCATCGTCTGGCTGGGCACCGGCATCAGGACGATCATTGTCGCCGGTATCTCCGTCGCCATCTTCGGCGCCATCATCAGCCTGTATACCGGCTTTTCCCTGACAGAACCGGAAAAATGCATGCTGATCACCACTCTGGGCGGCAGCCGAAAACAAATTTTCAGCAATGTGGTTCTGCCCTCCAATGTTCTGTTGATTTTGAGCACCATGAAAGTCAACATCGGCCTGTCTTTAGTCGGCGTTATCATCGGAGAATTCCTCGCCGCAAGACGGGGGCTTGGCTACCTTATCATCTACGGAAGTCAGACCTTTAAAATGTCGATGGTCATCACTTCCATCGTGATTCTCTGCGTGATCGCCATGCTGCTCTACCTGATCCTGCAGCTCGCGGAACACTGGTATAAAAAAAGGGTGCTGTAAAGCACCCTGCCGCGCGATTCGATCATACCGCATACACAACTGCCCCGGCACATGCCGCAAGGAAAATCAGCGCAAACGGAGAAATCCGTTTTCTCTTTTCTTGTCCCTCTATCTCATTATTTCGATATAGTTTCTTATACTCATTTCCCTGATTC
>CANRWP010000085.1 GCA_947643595.1 uncultured bacterium
AGAAATGTATGACGGGCTTTACGCCGTCTGTACAGACCTTCTGGATGATGACGTTACAGATATATTAAAAGTCAGCGAGGGAAGATGGCAGATAGAGGATTGTTTCAGGACTATGAAAACAGATTTTGAAGCAAGGCCGGTCTATCTGACCCGTGAAGACCGTATCAAAGCACATTTTCTCACATGTTTTCTTTCTTTGCTTATATGAACCGGTTTCCACACATCAGAAAATGTCTGATAAAAGTGGATGATTCCGGTGTGGGTGGCGGAGTGACGGACCGATTGAATGAGGTTATACGAGAGGAGAAACTGCCTTATACAGTGATTCCGGTGAACAATGGCGATTCCGCATCTGACAGCTACTATTTTAATCTGGGATCCCAGATATGGGGAAATATCAAGGAGTTGCTGGAGTGCAATTTATCAAATAATTTACAAGGGAAGCAGGATGTTCAGATAGAACTTCCCCATGATGAGGAAATGATAAAACAGCTGAGTGCACGAAAATATCATATGACATCAAAGGGAAAGATACAGCTGGAATCAAAAGAGGATATGAAAAAGCGGGGACTGGGATCGCCGGATACGGCAGATTCCCTTTCTCTCGCTCTGTATGAGCCGAATACATGGCTGTATTAGGAAGGATCAGATATGTTAAAACTGAGTGAGATCAAACAATTCATGGAAGAGGATGCTGCATCTCATAAGAAAAAGATGGCAAGACAGGGAGTAAAATATTATGAGGGCGAGCATAAGATCATGAGAGCAAGGATTTTCTATGTGGATTCTGACGGGACTGTAAAAGAAGATACCATGCGAAGCAACGTGAGGATATCCCATCCTTTTTTTACGGAGCTGGTAGATCAGGAAGTTCAGTATATGCTTTCCGGGGATGAAAAATTTATACAATCAGATGATCCGGTTCTACAGAGCCTGGTGGATACTTATTTTGATGACAGCTTTTGGGCGGAAATGCAGGAGACGTTGACAGGATGCATTGTAAAGGGGTTTGATTACCTGTATGCTTATTATACGGCGAATAACAGGATCGGATTCCAGCACGCAGACTCTATAGGGGTGATTGAAGTGGAGGCGAAGGATGCGGAGGATCAGGAAGAGCATGTGATCTACTGGTATGTGGACAGGATAGAAAGAGAGAAAAAGGTTATAAAGAAGATCCAGGTGTGGGATGAGAGAGAAACATACTATTATGTACAAGAGGGAGACGGCAAAATAAAAGCGGATGAGAAGGTGCCTTTAAATCCCAGACCACATATCATAACAAAAGATGAAAAAGGAGAGCTGTTCGGCTCTTCTTTTCATTTTATTCCGTTTTTCCGCATGCCTTTATCGTTATGGCATAAGACTAAGTAATGTCTTAGCAACTATTCCATTTATCATTCCTATCGGTACGCCGATCATTGCTGCGGAGTCCGGCTATGTGGAAGCCCTGGGGTGGAATCAGTATGGCGGCTGGCGTATCGGCATCCGGAGTTTTGACAAAAAACGTTACTACTATTATGCGCATCTGCGGCAGAACTACCCCTATGCGGAAAACCTGAAAGAGGGGGATATCGTTTCGGCCGGGGATGTGATCGGTTACATGGGACATACAGGCTACAGCGCAAAGGAGAATGTGAATAATATTGAGACGGTACATCTGCATTTCGGACTGGAACTTGTATTTGACGAATCCCAGAAGGAGAGCAATAACGAGATATGGATCAACTGTTATGAGCTCACAAAGTTTTTGGCAAAAAATCGCAGCGAGGTGTACAAAGTGGAGGGGACGAAAGAGTGGAAAAGGGTGACGGACATTAAACTGCCGGAGGTAGAAAACGCTAACCAAAGTTAAATATCAAATCACTTGACAGAAAGGAGCTGTAGTTGTATTTTGAAAAGAATAAGCAATTTGAAAGGATAATTTTTTGAAAAATGAAACAGGAGCATAACCTTGCATATAAAGTGTCGGCAGTCAGTATTGCGGTAAACCTGATCCTGTCTTTTGTGAAGTTGTTAGCAGGTATTTTGGCTTCGTCCGGCGCGATGATTTCTGATGCGGTGCATTCTGCGTCGGATGTATTCAGTACGATCATCGTGATAGTGGGGGTTGTCATGTCCCGGAAGAAATCAGATTCCAATCACCAGTACGGACATGAGCGCATGGAGTGCATGGCCTCCCTCCTTCTGGCGGCGGTTTTAGCGCTGACAGGAGCAGGTATCGGCGTAAACGGGATAAAGAAAATTGTGGGCGGAAATTATGACACGCTGGCGGTGCCGGGGATGCTGGCACTGATTGCGGCGATCGTCTCGATCGCGGTAAAGGAATGGATGTACTGGTATACGCGGGCGGCGGCCAAAAGGATAAATTCCGGCGCGCTGATGGCGGACGCCTGGCACCATCGGTCGGATGCTCTCTCTTCCGTCGGAGCTTTTGTCGGTATCTTCGGCGCGAGAATGGGCTATCCCGTGCTGGATGCGGCGGCAAGCGTGGTGATCTGTGTGTTTATTGGGAAGGCGGCTTTTGATATTTTTCGGGATGCCATGGATAAGATGGTGGATAAGTCCTGCTCCGACGAGCTGGTGGGGAAGATGCGGGAAGTCGTGCAAAGAGAAAAGGGCGTGATCAGGATCGACGATATGAAGACAAGGCTTTTCGGCGACAGGATATATGTGGATGTGGAGTTTTCGGCGGATGGCAGAAAGTCCCTGGAGGAAAGCCACGATATTGCGGAGCGTGTTCATGGGGCGATAGAACGGGAATTCCCGACGGTAAAACACTGTATGGTGCATGTCAATCCGTATCACGGAGAATAAGGGAGACAAATGAGAGAGAAGCTTGGCAGAGAGTTGCCTGTTATTGTGAGACGAATAAAACAGGATATCAGACAGCATGGGGCGGGAGTTTTAGCGGTCGTCATGCTGTATTTTCTGTTGCATGCGATATTTGACGCCTTCTGTCTTTCGGTGATTATCACAGGATTTCCCTGTCCCGGATGCGGTATGACAAGGGCGGTGCTCTATCTGTTGCGAGGTCAGCTGAGGCGTTCCTGGGCGTTGAACCCGGCGGCGGTTTTCTGGGTGATCTGGGCAGTATGCTTTGCGTTTGAGCGCTACATCAGGGGAAGAAGATCCAAAATACTTGTGTGGGCGCTCTACGGGATCGGATTGTTTATGATCGTGTCCTATCTGGTCCGCATGGGAATGTATTTTCCGGACAGACCTCCCTATGTATATACAAGAAATAATCTGCTTTCGAAACTGATACCGTTTTATGAGGAGATGGTAAAACATTTGATTGCCGGGAGGAATTGACGGGGGGATATATCTAAGTTATACTGTTATTGGTACAGTAAAAATCAAAGGAGACAGAAAATGGATAATTGGAATAATAATCAGGAACCAGATGTTTCTGCAGGCGGACAGTTCAGTGGTGCCGACGGATATCAGGATCAGAGCAATAGTAGCGGGAATTTGTATCAGGATCAGAGCAATAATACCGGGAATCCGTACCAGAGCCAGAACAATAACGGCGGGAATCCGTACCGGAATAACAGCAATGGAAATCCGTATGCGAATCAGAGTACGTATGGTCAGAATATGTATGGTCAGCCGCAGAATAATTATACAGGCGGCTATGGCCAGCCGTATGCAAACTATAACCAGCAGCCCTACCGGGGACCGGGCTATACTCCTACAGAGAAGGAGGAGCCGGTGGGCATGGGAGAATGGGTTGGCCTTCTGGTACTGGCGAATTTTGTCCCCTGTATCGGGGTGATTCTGATGATTGTCTGGGCTTTCGGCAATACGGAGAAGAAGAGCAAATCAAATTTCTGTAAGGCATTCTTGATCGTCTGGCTGATCAAGTTAGCGGTATCCGCCCTTCTTTTTATTATATGGGGTGCGTCTCTGGCGAGCCTTATCGGCGAGTTTTAAAACGGTTTCAGGATATCCAGCGCCCGGATGCCCCGCAGGGGAGAAACAGAGAGCTCTCTGTCACGGGAAGGCCGATTTCCTGAGCTTCCACGTGACCGCCGAACCGGGTGGTAAAAACAGTATTCATCATATAGGAAAGTACGGCGGGCTGCAGTCCTGTCGTATAGGAATTCAACAGTACAAAAAGAGGCTTGTCTGACAAGAGCTCTGACACGCGTGTCAGGAAAGGAAAGATACTTTCTTCCATTTTCCAGATTTCACCGCCGGGGCCTCTTCCGTAGGAAGGCGGATCCATGATAATGGCATCATAGTGGTTGCCGCGGCGAATCTCCCGTTCGACAAATTTTACGCAGTCATCCACGAGCCAGCGTATCGGCGCATCGGCCAGACCGGAGGAGGCTGCGTTTTCTTTTGCCCAGTTTACCATTCCCTTCGAGGCGTCCACGTGGGTCACGGATGCCCCGGCCTTTGCGGCGGATACGGTGGCGCCGCCGGTGTAGGCAAAGAGATTCAGGATCTTTACAGGCCGGCCGGCATTTTTTATGAGGGCTGAGAACCAGTCCCAGTTTACTGCCTGCTCCGGGAACAGACCGGTATGCTTAAAGCTGAAAGGTTTTAAATGAAAGACCAGTTCGCGATAGCGGATGGTCCATTCCTCAGGCAGATGAAAAAATTCCCACTCACCGCCCCCCTTATTGCTTCTGTGATAATGGCCGTTTCTCTTTTTCCAGCCGCTGTGGTTTCTCGGTGTACTCCAGATCACCTGGGGGTCCGGCCGCACAAGCAGATACTTTCCCCAGCGTTCCAGTTTTTCCCCCGAAGAGGTATCAATGACTTCATAATCTTTCCAGTTTTCGGCGATCCACATAGAATCAGGTTCCTTTCTGCAGACAATGTAATAAAAGCATATATACATATTACATCAGGAACCGGGTGAGAGCAATCAAATTTTCCGGGGAAACAGAGGGCGGACATCTTTTTAGTTGAATACACGAAGGTTTTCTGCTATAATCTCTTTTTTGACACTTTAAGAGTCAAGTAAGTGCCACAATCCCTCATAAATACTGGGACGGTGGCACTTTATGCTGTATGCATGAAATATAGTAATGTTTTATCTTCGCTTACTTTTTTTCTGAATTCCTTTCATTTTCCGTTTTGTTATAAACTGATAGTCCGTCCGGAATCCACATGTCTCATGAAGGTCATCCGTTATCTTCTGGCGCTCATATACAGGTATAAATCCTTGTTCTTCTACATCTGCAAATTTTATGTTTCTTAAGGTTTGAAGTAACTGTTCCGTGGTATAAGCGTCCTTTAGAGAACGCTTTAATAACCGAAAATGAATCCTTGCAACACTTTATGACATTTCCCGCCGTCTCCATTGTGTCCTTTTTACTGTATTTTCTGAATTCATATACCCTGGCGCTGATCCGCGGCGTGATGACTGTCTTATCATCGCCGAACCTTGCCACGTCAACGCCAATATGCAACATCCCAGCAGACTCAATATCTGACTGACGGATACTGTTTTCTCTGGATCAAGCGAATTCTATTGTCTCCAGGGAGATAAAAGAATCCAGCGCACCTTTTGGAAACTGCCCATCTATGCGCACCCGGCATACATCGGAATCTTTTCCATATTTCGATTCCAGCATCGCTATGTTATCCTTTGACGTGCGACTGCTATTACGGCTGCTCACCGTGTGTGTCCGATATTTATCCCGATCCTTATTGAAAGCGTCATAAAACACACCCTCGATCCTGTTCGGACTTCCCATCAGAATCAGTTTGTTATCCCAGCCTGTCAGTGTACCCAGTATGGCCTCCATGATCGGATCCGCGACGCCGGAAGCCTCATCCACCACTATCAGCATATGATCCTCGTGGAATCCCTGCATATTCTCCGGCTTTGTCGCTGTCTTTGCCATCGCAAACCAACGCTCTGAGTCCCCTGTCATATAAACTTTTGTTTTCGTCCAGGTAAGCAGATTCTTTACCTGCGAAGAATCCAACCACTTCGCTATTTCCGCCCAGAGGACGTTGTAAAGCTGCTGCATGGTAGGAGCTGTGGCTATCACTTTGGAGTAAGGCCTGCATACAAGAAACCATATAATAAGCCCTGCTTCCAGCGCTGTTTTACCAACACCCTGACCGGACTTTACTGCAACCTTAGGATAGGCCGCAACATCCGTCACAACTTCCTCCTGCCAGCTATCACATTTCATACCGAGAAAATCTTCCAGAAAAGCCGCCGGATCATCATAATAAACCTCAAGGGCATTCATCAGGTCTTCCATCTGCTTTTTCCTTCCTTCGCTTCGATATCTCGATGATCGCCGTTTTCCAATCTTTCGCCTGTTCCTTTGCATCTGCCTTTGATGCCCCCTCCAGCTCCAGATAATCCTTTATCATATTTTTGAGGGCTGTGATGGCCGTACTTTGGGCTCTCAAAAAGTTTGCCTGCTTATCCCATGCCTGCTGAACTTCCCAAGACTCTCCATAGACGTTACCTGATTTCTCCTCCACCTTCTCGATCGTTTTATCATCTCGATCCTTCACGTACATGATCTGCTGGGAGCGAATGATTGCCGCATACTGGATCTGTATCTCATGCCAGACGATTTTTAACGGATCCACCGGCATCTCCGCGATGATAGAAAAAGTCTCCTCCGGAAGATATTTCCGAAAGAGACCATGCTTTTCTGCGTTGTTATTTTTCTTTGGAGCTCCGTGGCCGGAAGCGTTTTTATTGCCTGGCTGGGCGCCCTTTCGTTTAGTAACGTTACCTTTCCCGTTTGGTAACGTTACTAAATCCCATTTATCCTGATTTTTCCATTTTCTGACCTGTTCCTCTGATACCTTCAGTTCCTCTGCAATACTCTTCAGCAGGCGGCTCTTCCCGCTATCCAGCCAGAGCTGCCTTGCTTTGTCTCTGCCGGGGCTCCTTGGTCTCGCCATGCTCACCGCCTCCTGTTCGTTTGTTTTTAAAAAAGAGCCGGCGCTGTGCTGGCTCTTAAAAATAATTCTCTTTGGTTTACTATGTTGCGACGTCGCAACAGTATTTATCAAAAATCACAGCGCCAGTTTATACAAGACCAGTGAATTGAGGCTTATACCTTCATTTTCCGCCTCAATTGTCAGTCTCTGATGCAATGTTTTAGGAATCCTTACGTTAAACTTACCACTGTAATCGTCCACCTTCTCCGGTTTTGGAATCGGCAGACCATTCTCCAATTTCACTTCTATATATCCCTCCATCGCTTCGTTGAGACTTTCATATAACTCCTCTATGGTATCTCCTGTACTCTGGCATCCGTCCAGTTCAAGAATCCGACCATAAAAATAATGGCCGCTCTCATCGTTCATTTCCTGAACTATTCTTGTGTACGGAAGTTCCATGTAATCTCTGATATTCAGCATTTTCATCCTCTCTTAGCAGTATAATATTATTTTAGTAGTAACATCTTTAGTATCTATTATATCCAGAATAGGGAAATCATTTTTCTATTCTGTTCAGTATATCAATCACATACGCTTTCTTCAGCGGGTTTTCCTGTTTTATCGTGATCAAGTCGCCTGTCTCTTTATTGAGATAGTGTTTATGGCTTCCCTTTTGTCTTACCGCTTCGTAACCGTATTCCTTAAGTACCTTTTCAGCTTCTTCCGGTCGTATACCGTTTGGCTGTCTTCTCATCTTGTCAATAATTTTTTCTGTTGCCGCCACTGCTATACCTCCTTCCCATTAATATAGTACCATATATAGTACCACGTTTCAAGCGATATTTTAAGAAAGCTTAAAATTCCACTTTCTTAATTAAACAAAATACCCAGCCGTCACTATGACTGAGTATTTTGAAAAATGTATTGGGGAGGTATTCTGCATACCATCTTCATTTTATATATTACCATAGGAAAAACGAACAATGTGAACAAAACGAACAAACTTTACTTTTTTTGCAAAAATCTTTCAAATTCCATTCTCGCACTGTCCGCAGTAGCCGTTTTCCCCAGCTTTATCGCTACTTCTTCCCACGTTTTCCGTTCAAAATACTTCCTCCGGACGATTCGCTGCATCCGCGCCGGTATGGTCTTCATCCACCTGTCGATCTCCGCTTTCATTTTTTCCGCCCGGTATTTTCTCTCTTTCAACAGCTCCAGTTCCCTTTTCAGCTTTTGACCGTCCAGATCTGTTTCAATCACTCCCGATACATGGAAACTCATCAACTGGTAGGGGAACTCCGGGTTGCTTCCAGTTACTTTGTCATGCGCTATTTCTTTTTTTCGCAGATTCCGTATCTCTTCTTCCGTCTCGCTGATCAGCTCGCAGATGTCTATGTAATCTGATAACACCTTTTTATCCAACGCTACCCCCCATTCTTCAGCCAATATCTCAAACTCCACCATGTCGTGCAGACGGCCATCCTGGAGCCTTGCTATCTGTCGATGGTATGCACATTCCCTTCCGCCATATTTTTTTATGAAATTCCGGTATCCTCTGACAGCAGGATTGTCCACGTATGCTTTCCATGATATCCGGTTCATACGATACTTCCCAAATAAATTGCATACCACCCGATACACATCATGCGCAAATTCTACGCTTCCTTTCCGAAAGCTTATGATCCCGAATCCATACGCTGACATAGCTGTCCAGTTCACAGCATAACATATGTACCCTATTATCTCATCGTTTTTATCGACAGATACCCGAGTATGCCACTTGCTAAATAAAACTAAATAAAAAATTTCCTTATTTTACAAGGTTTTCCTTGCTTTTTTTATCGGTTTATGTTACGATATATAAGTAGGTCTATAGGTCTATTTATGGGGGTATCATGTACGTTGAGTGTTTTACGAATAATGGAAAACCCCCCGAGTTTGCCACTTGCTAAATAAAACTAAATAAAAAATTTCCTTATTTTA
>CANRWP010000086.1 GCA_947643595.1 uncultured bacterium
ATGAGCCGCTTGTGGATAAGCCTTCTGTAGAAAAACCCCTTTCTATCGCAGTCAGCGAGCTGGAGCAGGGGAAGATTCATATTTTAAACGAGGAAGAGATGCAGTAAAAGTGGAGAGATTAAAAAGGACGCGGGAAAACGACAGTTTTTCCGCGAAAATACTGTTTATATCTCTTGGCTGCGATAAAAATCTGGTCGATTCGGAAGTCATGTTGGGGGAGCTTGCGGAGGAAGGCTTTTCCTTTACGGATGAGGAGATCGAGGCGGATATTGTCATTGTCAATACCTGCTGTTTTATTCGGGATGCCAAAGAGGAGAGTATAGAAACTATACTGGAAATTGCGGAGTTGAAAAAGAGCGGACAGATTAGAGCGCTTCTGGTCACAGGCTGTCTTGCCGAACGTTACCGCGAGGAGATCCGGAAGGAAATTCCGGAGGTAGATGCGGTGCTTGGCATTGCGGATATCCACAGCATCGTACAGGCGGTAAAAGAAGTCCTGTCCGGGAACGGAAGAGATCATTTTGATGAGAGTGGGAAGACATTCCGATCCGGGCGAAAGCGTCTTGTGACAACAGGGGGGCATTACGCTTATCTGAAGATCGCGGAGGGGTGTGACAAGCACTGCACTTACTGTATTATTCCGAAAATTCGGGGAAAATATCGAAGCGCACCGATGGAGGAGCTGGTGGAGGAAGCGCGCATGCTCGCGGCGGAGGGCGTTCGGGAATTGATCCTGGTGGCGCAGGAGACCACTCTTTACGGCGTGGATCTGTACGGAGAGAAGATGCTGCCGGAGCTGCTTCGAAGGCTCTGCGAGATAGAGGAGCTGCACTGGATCAGAATTTTATATTGTTATCCGGAGGAGATCACGAAGGAGCTTGTGGAGGTTATCAGACAGGAGCCGAAAATCTGTAATTATCTGGATATTCCGATCCAGCATGCCAGCAATGACGTATTGAAACGCATGGGGCGACGCACCGATGAGGAGGACCTGCGGAGGATCATCGGTTTGCTGCGAAGAGAAATACCGGATGTCTGTCTGCGGACTACTCTGATCAGCGGTTTTCCGGGGGAGAGCGAAGAGGACTTTATCCGGCTTTATCGGTTTGTCAATGAGATGGAATTTGACAGGCTGGGTGTCTTTGCCTATTCGTTGGAGGAGGATACGCCGGCGGCGTCGATGGCGGATCAGATACCGGAAGAGATAAAAGAAAAACGCCTTGATGAACTGATGGAGCTGCAACAGGAGATTGCGTTTGAGAAGGCGGCAAAGAAGGAAGGGAAGCTGTTGGAAGCGGTGGTGGAGGGATATCTGCCGGAGGAAGGCGTCTATGTGGCGAGGACCTATATGGACGCGCCGAACGTGGATGGTTATCTGTTCCTGACATCCGACAGAGAGATGGATTCCGGCAGTTTTGTCCGGGCTAAAGTGACGGGCAGCAGCGGATATGATCTGACGGGGATAGAGATTTCAGGGGAGAGGGAAGATGAATTTACCGAATAAATTAACCATATTTCGTATGATACTGATCCTGCCTTTTGTGGTGCTGCTTCTCGGCGGTCATGAGGGCTGGGGATGGTTTACGGCAATCTTTGGAAATGCTTCAAAGGATACGGATTTTATTGCTCTTGCCATATTTGTCATCGCGTCACTGACGGATCTGCTGGACGGAAAAATCGCAAGGAAGTATAACCTGATCACAAACTTTGGGAAATTTATGGATCCGCTGGCGGACAAGCTGCTTGTCTGTTCGGCGATGATCTGTCTGACGGCCATGGGGAGGCTGCCCGCCTGGATCGTGATCATCGTCATCAGCAGAGAATTTGTGATCAGCGGTTTCCGGCTGATCGCTTCGGACAACGGCAAAGTGATCGCAGCAAGCTGGTGGGGGAAGTTCAAGACCACTTTCCAGATGGTTATGGTCATTCTGATGATAGCGAATATTCCGGTATTGTCTTTGGTGACGGATATTATCATGTGGATCGCATTGATTCTGACGGTAGTGTCATTAATTGATTATCTGGTGAAAAATAAAGAGGTAATGCAGGGGACGAAGTGAGTACAGGAACGGAGGAAAGCATGGTTGTAGAACTGATCAGCGTAGGAACGGAAATTTTACTGGGGAACATTGTCAACACCAATGCGGCGTATCTGGCGGAGCAGTGTGCCGGGCTGGGATTGTCCTGCTACTATCAGACGGTGGTGGGGGATAACATGGAGAGGCTGCAGGGCACACTGCAGATGGCGCTGGAGCGGTCCGATATTGTGATTCTGGGAGGCGGCCTCGGCCCTACCCAGGACGATCTGACTAAGGAAGTGACGGCGAAAGTGCTTGGCTTAAAGCTGGTGGAGGATGTCCACAGCAGAGAGCGGATCCGGGAATATCTGGAGACCAGGGGCTTCACGGTGACGGAAAATAACTGGAAGCAGGCGCTGGTGCCGGAGGGAGCTATCGTCATTGACAATGATAACGGTACGGCTCCCGGGCTGATCATCGAAAAAAATAAGAAATGCGTGATCCTGCTTCCGGGACCGCCGAACGAGATGTGTCCGATGTTTGAAAAGAGCATCTATCCCTATTTGAACGAGCTGCAGCCGGGTGTGATCTATTCAAAGACCGTAAAAATCTGCGGCGTGGGGGAGAGCATTGCGGAGACTATGATCCAGGATCTGATCGCGGTGCAGAGCAATCCTACCATAGCGACTTATGCGAAGACCGGCGAGGTGCATCTCAGGGTGACGGCGAAGGCGGACAGTGAAAAAGAGGCGCGCAAGCTGGTAAAACCGATGGTGAAAGAGCTGAAGGGAAGATTCGGAAACAACATCTATACCACGGACACGGAAGTGACCCTGGAAAAGGCCGTGATCGATCTGCTGGTGGCAAACCATCTGACGGTATCCACGGCTGAATCCTGTACCGGAGGACTGGTTTCCGCAAGGTTGATCAATGTACCGGGTGCCTCCGAGGTTTTCAAGGCGGGCTATGTGAGCTACTCCAATAAAATCAAGAGAAAACTGATCGGCGTAAAGCGGAGTTCTCTGGAAAAGCACGGTGCTGTCAGCAGCGTTGTGGCAAAGGAGATGGCGAAGGGCGCGGCGATGCTCAGCAAGGCCGACGTGGTAGTTTCCGTGACGGGTATTGCCGGTCCCGACGGGGGCAGCGCGGAAAAACCGGTGGGGCTTGTCTATATCGGCTGCCAGGTGAAAGGCGAGACTACGGTGAAAGAGTATCATTTTAAGGGTGACAGAAACAAGATCAGGGAAGCTTCGGTCTCCGCGGCGTTGTCTCTGATGAGAGAGTGTATTTTGCGGTATTGCAGCAATGTAATGTTTTCTGAGGAAAGATAGATATCAAGAGAGGGAATGTGATGTATCCGGAAAATGGAAATTCTAATAAAGGCAGAAATATTGCCATCGGTATTGTTGTTTCTCTGGTTTTTATAGGTCTTTTTGCGGGCTGTACAGCGGTCGTGATGCAGTTTGTGGAGTTGAGCAAAAACGGAAAAATGGATCGGTGGCTGGAGGCAAATGCGGACGATGAGGATATGTCGTCTAATTACGGCTATTATGATGAGAACGGCGACTTTTACTACTATGGGGAGACGCCGGAAGAGAACGGATTCGGCTATTACGACGAGGATGGCGAGTTTCATTATTTTGATGATGAGACGGATCCCCTGGATCGGTTTGACAGACCCACCCACGACGAGGATATAGAAGGGTATGAGACCGGAGAATATTTTTCGTTCCCGGCGGACAACAGGGTGGAAGGCCTTCACTACTCCGTGGATATGAAGGAAGAGGAATACCATGACGGGGCGAATACTTCTATTTATTACAATTACCCGGTGGTAAAAGGCGATGTGCCGAATGTGGATGCTATCAATGATGCGATCTGCGCAGAGTGGGAGAGCCTGTTGGATTATTACGAGGAAGACTACAGAGATTACATGTACGAAGGGGACGGTATTTCGGCTCAGCTGGACGGCAATGTTACATATATGTCGGAAGATATTCTGAGTATCGTGTATAAGGAGACTGTCTATTACGGGGCCTATCTGGATTATCAGGCGGATCTGTATCTCTATTGCCTGAATTTTGATATGAAGAACGGGCAGCTTTTGGAAAACACGGGAATGCTGGATATCGACGAGGAGTTTGTGGAAGATTTCCGGGAGAGAAGCGAGAGACAGAATGCGGACAGTGTTTTGGATTATTATACGGATGAGGACGCAATGTACTATTTTAGAGATTCCTACTATCTGATCCTGTTCTACTGCCCTCAGGGGATGGAGGTCGGACTCAATATGGACGAGGGATGGGTGACAGTGACTTATCCGGACTATGAGGATTATCTGAAGAGGATGTAACGGATAAAGAGAGGCACCGCCGGGGATATACGCTCCGGCGGTAAAACTTTTTGTTGACGGAAGAGCGCGGGGCGTGGTAGAGTAATGGTATCTTGAAAATTCAGTTTGTCTGCTTTGCATATCCGGCATGTCGCCATTTATTTCAAAGCGAGAATGAAAAAAGAAATATGAAAAAGGGAGGAGAGATGCCATTGAGGGTCATTTATGGGACACTTATTATGCTAGAGTAGGGAAAGATAAAATAAGTCTTGACAGAAAAGAACGCTTGTTCTAATATTATAACAAACGAGTGTTCGAGAAGACTATAAAAAGGAAGGATACGAGAATGGATAACAGCGAAAAATTAAAAGCGTTGGATGCGGCGATAGCGCAGATTGAGAAACAGTACGGAAAGGGGACCGTGATGAAACTCGGTGACCCGTCCGCCCAGATGAATATAGAGACGATACCGACCGGATCTTTGAGTCTCGATCTGGCGCTGGGACTGGGAGGGATTCCGAAGGGAAGAATCGTGGAGATTTACGGCCCGGAATCCAGCGGTAAGACGACAGTGACACTCCATATGATAGCGGAAGTGCAGAAGAGGGGCGGTATCGCCGGATTTATTGACGCAGAGCACGCGTTGGATCCGGTGTATGCGAGAAATATTGGTGTGGACGTGGATAATTTATATATTTCCCAGCCGGACTGCGGAGAACAGGCGCTGGAAATTACGGAGACTATGGTGCGTTCCGGTGCGGTTGATATCATTGTGGTGGATTCGGTGGCGGCGCTTGTTCCCAAGGCGGAGATCGACGGAGAGATGGGAGATTCCCATGTGGGTCTGCAGGCGAGACTGATGTCCCAGGCGCTGAGAAAGTTGACGGCGGTGATCAGCAAATCGAACTGTACGGTAGTGTTTATCAATCAGCTCCGTGAGAAAGTGGGTGTCATGTTCGGCAATCCGGAGACAACTACCGGTGGGCGCGCTCTGAAATTTTATTCCTCGGTGCGTCTGGATGTGAGAAGAATCGAATCATTGAAGCAGGCGGGCGAAGTGATCGGTAACAGGACCAGAGTGAAAGTAGTGAAGAATAAGATTGCTCCGCCTTTTAAGGAGGCGGAATTTGACATTATGTTCGGGGAGGGCATTTCCCGTGTGGGCGATATTCTGGACATCGCCGCTGGAATCGACGTAGTCAGTAAGAGCGGCGCCTGGTATGCCTATGAGGGAAATAAGATCGGACAGGGGAGAGAGAATGCGAAACAGTACCTGAAAGACAATCCGACGGTTTGCGAGGAGATCGAAAGCAGGGTCAGGAAACATTTCTCTCTGACGGAGGATGAGGAGCGGAAGCCGGCGACGGAGACAAAGCCGGAAGAAAAGGACAAAAAGAAAAAAGAAGCGGAATAGACTATGCAGGGAGATCACATCATAACAGGTATTACGGCGCTCTCCAAAGGCCGCTATAAAATTGAGGTGGACGGGGAATGCGGGTTCGTGCTGTACAGGGGTGAGCTGAAGGCCTACCACATTCGGGAGGGAGAACAGATTTCGGGAGAATTTTTGGAAGAAATTTTGTCAGAAATTCTCCCCAAACGTGCAAAACTGCGCAGTATGAATCTTTTGAAGAGCCGGGAATACACGGAGTATCAGCTCCGCGAAAAACTGAGACAGGGAATATATCCGGAAGCGGTTATCGATGAGGCGATAGAATATCTGAAGTCGTATCACTATATTGACGACAGGCGCTATGTGAAAGATTACATCACATATTACAGCGAGAGCCGCAGCAGGGGAAGGATCGAACAGGATCTGCTCCGGAAGGGGATCTGTAGAAATCTGATCCGCACGGTCTGTGAGGAAGATCTGGAGGATAAACTGCCGGACGAAATTCTGCTGATGAAAAAGCTGCTGGAGAAGAAGAATTACCGGGCGGAGAGCGCCGATTACTTGGAAAGGCGGAAGCTGAAAGCTTTCTTGTACAGAAAGGGATTTTCTTTGGATAATATAGAGAAAATTCTTTGACTATATCAGTCACTTCAGAATCATTTGCTGCATTTGTGAAAGTGCTTGACATAACACTTTTTTTTGTTTAAAATTGAAGTGTTGTAAATATGCTAATTAGAATATCTGTCACATAAAATAGATATTCTATGATAGATTTGTACAATGAAAACTGAATAAGGAGGTGCTCCTGTACATGCTTGATGTCATTATAGCAGTATTGGTCACTCTTGTTGTTGTGGCTCCCGTGTCCGCCTATATTGCGACGAATTACCGGAAAAAAGTGGTGGAATCCCAAATTGGCAGCGCGGAGGAGAAGGCAAGAGAGATTATCGATGAGGCTTTAAAGACTGCGGAAACCAAGAAGCGTGAAGCACAGCTCGAGACAAAGGAAGAGTCCATTCGCGTAAAGAATGAACTGGACAAGGAAGTCAAAGAGCGGAGAGCGGAAGCGCAGCGCTATGAACGCCGGATCCAGCAGAAGGAAGAGAACATCGAGAAAAAGGCTGATGCTATGGAGAAGAAAGAAGCGAGTCTTGCTGCGAGAGAAGAACGTCTGAACAAGCAGCGGGAAGAAGTTTCTAAGCTGAATGAGCAAAGATTACAGGAACTGGAAAGAATCTCAGGATTAACCTCTGAACAGGCAAAAGAATATTTACTGAAAATTGTTGAAGATGAAGTGAAACACGAGTCCGCAGTTATGATCAAAGAAATGGAGACGCGGGCGAAAGAAGAGGCAGACAAGAAAGCGAAGGAATATGTTGTCACCGCCATCCAGAAATGTGCGGCGGACCATGTTTCGGAGACGACAATATCTGTTGTGCAGCTTCCGAATGACGAGATGAAAGGAAGGATCATCGGCAGAGAGGGCAGAAATATCAGAACGCTCGAGACGATGACAGGCGTGGATTTGATCATTGATGATACGCCGGAAGCAGTTATCCTTTCCGCATTCGATCCGATCAGGAGGGAAGTGGCACGTATTGCGCTGGAAAAACTGATTGTCGATGGCCGTATCCATCCGGCCAGGATCGAGGAGATGGTCGAAAAAGCGCAGAGAGAAGTCGAAGTAATGATCAAAGAGGAAGGTGAGGCGGCAACTCTCGAAGTGGGAGTGCACGGTATTCATCCCGAACTGATCAAATTACTTGGTAAGATGAAGTTTAGAACAAGTTATGGTCAGAATGCGCTCAAGCATTCCATAGAAGTGGCACAGCTGTCCGGACTGCTCGCAGCCGAGATGGGGCTGGATGTCAGAATGGCTAAAAGGGCAGGACTTCTTCATGATATCGGCAAGGCCGTGGATCATGAAATGGAAGGTTCCCATATACAGCTTGGCTCCG
>CANRWP010000087.1 GCA_947643595.1 uncultured bacterium
GTTGAGGTAATTAGAGCCATTATGCGCCGCATGGTCGAACAGCTTCGACACATCCATAAGTCAGCTGACGCAGGAGATGGGACAGAACTGGCTGAATCTGTTTCACCAGACCTATTGTCTCGGGTTGGATGACTATGGTGCGGCGGGTGTACCTTCTACCAAAACGATGCTCTCTCCGTCCAGAATTATCTGGGATATTTCTACGGTGGGTTATCTGTGCAATCCCGCCTGGTGTCCATCCACGTTGACGGCGACGCCATCTCTGACAGAAGATTACAGATGGCGTATCGATGACAGTCGCCATAAGATGAGAATTTGCAGATATATCTATCGTGATGCCGTATTGGGAGATATGTTTTATAAACTGGCAAGGGCACCGAAGTAGATTACCAATCGGGGAAAGAGTAAAAGAATTTATGAAGCTTATCTGAGAAGAGGGTTTATCCGACATATTGTGTGAAGAGATCGGCACCGGCAGATATATTCTGCGGTGTCGATTGTATTTGTGTGTAGAAAATGTTATAGTATGCAAAAGAGGGAAACGGAGGTGATCTTACGAAGATAATTCTCACTCTGGACGATGACAACAAAACAATGTTCAACCACAGAAGGCAGAGCCGGGATATCGCTGTCAGAGAAAAAATAGCAAAGCTCACAGTGGGGAGTAAGCTGTGGATGAACAGCTATTCGAGAAAACTGTTTCAGGAAATGGAGACAGGGATCTGTGAGGCGGAGGATTTTCTCGAAAGGGCGGAGAGCGGAGAGTTCTGTTTTGTGGAGAATACGGAGATATCCGGGGCGGCGGAAAAGATAGAAGAGTTTGTTGTTTTTCGCTGGAACAGAAAGTATCCCGGCGATGCCGGGCCGGATATGCTGCCCTGGGAGAGCGGATTTTTCTGTGCCGGATGCGAAGAGTTTCCGGGAAATTCCCACGAGAAGATCACGATGGAAATATGGAGGAAGGAAGAATGAGAAAATTTCGGAAATTAGGGCTTCTGCTGGCATTTGGATTGATGCTTGCGGGATGCGGCACCGGGAAGACGGCGGATCCGGAACCCGAAGAAGCTCTTGTGGAGGAGGCCGTCTCGGAAGAGAAGACGGTTCCCGAGGAGACAGAGCCGGTTAAACCGGAACCGGAGGAGAGCATCTCCGAGAGAAGAGGGGAATCGGAACCGGCGGAGACCGTATACGGAAAAGCGAGGCAGTCGGAAGCCGGTGATATCACAGGAAGCAATTCGGCGGCTGAGGAGATCAGCTATATCGATATACCTGTCTACACGGGAAATGCCTATACGGAGATAAATGGGAACGTCCCCTACTTTGACGAGGAGGATATGACGGATGTCTCCTATGAGTACTATTCGGAGCTGGATTCTCTGGGGCGCTGCGGTGCCTGCATGGCCAGCGTCGGGCAGGACATTATGCCGGTGGAGGAGCGGGGAAAGATCGGAAGTGTAAAGCCAACGGGCTGGCATACGGTCAAGTACGAGGGTATCGTGGACGGAAATTATCTCTATAACCGCTGTCATCTGTTGGGATTCCAGCTGACCGGGGAAAATGCCAACGTGAAAAACCTGATCACCGGGACGAGATATATGAATGTTGAGGGGATGCTTCCCTTTGAAAATATGGTGGCGGACTATGTGAAGGAGACCGGAAACCATGTGATGTACCGGGTGACGCCGCTGTTTGAGGGGGATAATCTGGTCGCCGACGGCGTGCTGATGGAGGCAAAGTCCGTGGAGGACGACGGGGAGGACATTTTATTTAATGTGTTCTGCTACAATGTACAGCCCGGCATCTCCATAGATTACGCGACGGGAACAAGCAGCCTGGAGGGAACCGCCGCTGCGGCGCCGTCCGAACCTCAGGAGCAGAAAAATGTGGGACAGCAGGAGTCACAGACTGAGCAGCAGCCTGAAATACAGCCTCAGATGCAGCCGGAACCGCAGCAGCCGGCGGCACCGGCGGAAAGTGGTTCTTATGCGGTCAACGGCAAAAACGGGAAAATACATATCGTGGGAGGCTGCGCGGCGACAGGCAATTCGAAGAATGCGATGAGCCAGCCGGTATATTTCGATACGTATGAGGAGGCGGCGGCCTACTCCGCGTCGATAGAGTCGGAAGAAAGCGAGAGAAATTGCAAGAATTGCTGGTAGAAATATTGCTGGTATAAATACAGAGGGCGGCTATAGTGCCGCCCTGTTTGCATTTCAGAAATATCACGCCATATCAGGCTTACAGATACGGATGCATATAAGGAGCCGGTTCCGGTCCGCAGTACAGTCCGTATGCGTCACAGATCCAGTAGGTTCCGTTCACATTGACACGGCACCACTGGTGGGAATACTGATTCTCGTTTACGTGCTCGTAAGGGATGCCGAGGATATTCAGGCAGAGCCCTGTCGCTCTGGCGCAGCCGGCGCAGGAGGCCGTCCCCAGTACGAAATAGCCGTAGGGATCGTTGTAGTGCGGCGTTGACATGGAGTACATCATGCCGGAATCGTAGCGGTCGCGCATGGCGACGGCGATTCCCCAGAGCTGATCTTCCATGGGAAGTCCCGCGAGAGGAGCCACGGTCTGCCATGCGACATTGTAGGCCTGGGCAAATTCCGCGTCGGTCTGTTTCTTTTTCAGGCTGGATCGGTTTGCGAGCTGGCCTATGGGAACGGGTACGCCGGTGGAAGGAGCCGGTGTGATAACGGCACTTGCATTCACGCCGTCCACCGGGGTGCCGGGAGCGGCGCCCTGGAAAGGCACTCTGCCCTCCGCCATGCCGTAGGTAAGGTAATGAGACAGAAGCATCTGAGGATCCGTCCCCAGTGCTGCGGTCACATCAGGGTATGTCGCCGCATAGAACGCCGGATCAAACTGTGCCGCGGCATGGGCCGGAAGAGAGAGACCGCCGGCGAACAGCAGCACAAAACCTGCTGTGAGAAGAATGGTAATAATTTTTTTGTGTTTCAATGGATGTACCTCCTCATGCTGTAAAAATATTATGTGATAACTATAACATATCATTCATTTTTTTACAATTTAAACCATTTCGAAAGCGCCGGGATAAATTTTAAAAGCATCGGGAAATCTATATGATGACATGAATATGTCCAGGGTATTTAAGAATGACAATGGGGAGGTTTTTTTATGAAAACAATCAATATAATAGCGCTCACGATCGGGATCATCGGAGCCGTAAACTGGGGACTGATCGGATTTTTCAACTTTAATCTGGTGGAATCCCTCTTTGGGATCGGATGGATTGCGCGGATCATCTATGCCGTGGTAGGCCTGTGCGGGCTGTACCTTCTGACATTTTATGGCAGAGCCGGTGAGAGTTCCTACGAGTCATAGACGAAAAAATTCTTGATACGGTATGTGTACGTTATTCGTCCTTGACAGATGGAGAGCATCTGTCAGGGGCGTTTTTCGTGCAACAGTTCATATATTCTCTGTGAGATGGGCGGTGCACCGGTGGGAGAATACAAAAAATAACGATTGATATTTAAAAAAAACGTGAAGGGACATGGGAGAGACATGGCGCTGATGAATGCTGCTGCGGCGTTCCATATCGGAGATAAAGAGAGGAACGTGAAGGAGGGGATCGCTCTTGCGGCGGACAGGGATGAATAGTGATCTGACAGGAAATAAAAGGAATTAAATTGTGATTTGATAGAAAAAAGGAGGAAAAAGAGATGACAAATCAGAGAGAAGATTCTTGAAAAGGAAGGCAGGGAGGGCATTATTCCCGTCATCGATTCGGTCCATACCATCGCCCACACTATAAAAATAGCGACTGTTATGGAAAAAGGGCAGATCATAGTGATCACAATATCGGGACGGGGAGGCAAGGACTGTGCGTCCATCACCCGCTACAGAAAGGGGGATATCTATGAATAATATTAAATTTGCATTTTATAATAAAAAAGCCTATATTTCCTTCTCCGATCCCACCGCGGAGGGACCTGCGATTCAGGGGTGATGCCGCCGGTCGTTTGCGGAAAAGGGATTTAAAGATGTAACTATGAAAGATATTTGCGAGTTGACGGGACTTAGTCGTGGAGGACTGTACCGTCATTATGAAAGCACCGGGCAGATATTTTTGGAAATAGTCAATGATTTTTCCAATAGGGAAAAAACTGAAGTATTCACTAAAATGGAGCAGCACATTCCTGCGTAAATATGTCCGAAAATCAGCAGGAAATGCACTAAGAGATATAAGTAAGAAATTTCCCGCACTTATAAAAGAAGAATTATCTACCTGGGATATTTCAGATAAAAAGACAGCGCAGGTCTATAAGTTAGCGTATAGATACATAGCAGAAAAAAGTATGGATAGCGGAACCGGCAGAGTTTAGGCGGAGAGCAGATAAATGGCGGGAAACATATAAAAAATATATGGCCCGCCATTTGTGGGTGAAACCCCTGAGAAGCAGATGTTTTGTCACTGCGGATTGACTTTTTCAAATTTCAGCCGATACTTCGACGGCGCATTTTTTAGCTCCGGCAGCAGGTTCGTATTCCGATATACCGACAGAATAATGCCCATGAACAGAAAATTAATCACGGTGCAGTTCAGACCGTAGGTCAGAAACGGCATATCGATCCCGACGATAGGTCCCACGCCGAAGTTCATCGCCACGTAGATCACCGTTTTCAGGATTAAAATACTGCTGCAGGAGATGCCAAGCAGAAAGCCCAGGCGGTTTTTCTGCATGCAGGATATGTGGAGCGAGCGCACAAGAAAAGCGCAGACAGCGGCGACCACAGCTGCCCCGATGAGAAGTCCGAAGTAGGATGTCAGACAGATCAGCACATAGTCGCACCATGCACCGGAGATATCACCGATCTGTCCGACGTCTCCGCCGCCGAGAAGGGAGGCGTCAGCGAGCTGGCTTCGGATCAGCAGAGTCTGGTAGGCCGCCTCGCCCTCATAGGCAAAAAGGGAGAACATAACCCGAATACGCTGGATCTGATATTCCGCAAGGGCCACAAAACGTCCGCCAAGGAGCAGTATATCTCCGAAGAACAGGGCGGGGACACCGATGATAAAGGCGAGGAGCACGCCTGCCTGCACTTTTTTTCTGCCGCCGAATATGCCCTTAAATGCCGCTGCAGTCAGGGTGATCAGACATGTCATAAAGGTCAGGAGCATGGCGGCGGATTTATAGTAGCCAAGGAGCAGAAGGAGAAACATATGAAGAAAAAGGACTCCCAGCGCCTTCAGTATGCCCTTTGCCTTTTCCTCCCTGAAACGGTAGCAGATCGCGGCAAACATGGGAACAAACAAAAAGCACACGGTCTGTCCGAGCATCAGGTAATGGCTGTAAGAGTCATACGGCATACGCAGAAAGATTATGCTGCCGATCAGATAAATCCCGTAGATTCCCCATATGTACCTCCCAAGAATGCGGTAATCTGCAAAGTAGATAAACAGCATCGTGCACAGACCGATCAGATTGAAAAGGATCGTCCGCATACCATAATCACTGGAAATTCTTGTATTGTCAAATCCGGAGCAGATGATAGTCTGCATGATGATGCCGATCACTGTCAGGATCGCCATGGCGCCAAGCATCCAGATGTCTGTTTTCGGACGGTGTATTCTGTTGAGTTTTGAACCTGCATCCACAGGGTCTCCCATCTCCCTGACAGCGAGCTGTTCCGCCTCCTCTTCCTCTTTTCCCTCTAAAAGATAAGCCTCTTTCTGATCCTCGATATGGGCGCATATCTCCGCACGGATCAGTTCTTTCGCGTATTTATTGCTGATCTGTTCGGTGAGACTCTCCAAATATTCTGTTCTGTTCATCGCGACCTCCCTCCTTATACGCCGTAACACAGGACGCCTGCCACGGCCTGGGAGTATTCCTGCCAGGATTTTTTTCTCTCCTGCAGTTCCTTCCTGCCTTTGCCTGTGATGGAATAGTATTTTCTGGTCTTTCCCTGAAACTCCTGCTCGTAGCAGGTCAGAAAACCCTTGTCCTCCATACCGTGAAGCAGCGGGTACAGGGTGCCGGCTTTCAGGGCGAAGATATTTTCGGAGCGCTTTTTCAGCTCCTCGATCATTTCATAACCGTACATATCCTTTTCGGATAACAGTTTGAGCAGCAGCATCGTGGTACTGCCGGAAACGAGACTTTTGTCGATTGCCATAATGGATTCCTTTCTTTTTGCATTTTTCATGGATCAAATAGATAGACTCTCGATATATCGATTTTCTATATAATATATCGAGAACCGATATATGTCAAGAAGAAATTTGGAGTTTAAGATGGATTATGATATACTTATCTTTGAAAATATAGAAATCAAAGAAAGAGGAGTTGCATATGAACAGGAAATGTATCAAAAAGATTTTTGCATTTTTTCTTATTGTAATGATGGCAGTATCCGTTACCGCCTGCAGCTTTGTGAAGTCTGGGGGCGATTCCCGCGAAGACGGAGAGGACGGTTCGGCTGCCGGGAAAATACCGGAAGGATCGGATCTGAATGCTTCCGACAGTTTTGCCGAGGCGCATGACGCTTTTACGACGACGCTGTCGGAGGAGAAAAACGACGACTATTCGATCCCGGATCCTCCGGAGGGGGTTTTTGACCTTGTCGCCTATCCCTCCAAAGTGGGAGACCTGGCGGCTTACGTGTCCAGCGATCCGGGGGATGGTGAAAAGCATCCGATGATCATCTGGGTGGTCGGCGGCTGGGGTAACGGCATCGACGATTTTCCCTGGGTCTACCCGGAGTGGGACAACGACCAGACGGGATCCGCTTTCTGGCAGGCGGGTATTTTGACCATGTATCCTTCTTTCCGGGGTGGCTGCGGCAATCCCGGTTATTATGAAACGTTGTTTGGCGAGGTGGATGATATCGTGTCGGCTTATGAGTATGCCGCATCCCTGCCCTATGTGGATCCCGAGCGCATCTATCTGGGCGGCCACAGTACCGGCGGTACGAGGGCGCTCCTTGCTTCCGAGTACACGGACAGATTCCGGGCGGTGTTCTGCTTTGGGGCGGTGGACAAGATAAGATTAATGTAAAGTGAAAAATAATGTAAAGTCACCTCCCTGAATGCCGCAAAACCAGC
>CANRWP010000088.1 GCA_947643595.1 uncultured bacterium
TCTTAAAAACCTTTCGCTTTTCTTCAGCCAATGCGGAGACAGAGACGTCAAAGACTTCAGCCAGCTTCAGCAGCTTGTCAATGTCGGGCTTATATTCGTCTCTCTCCCAGGACGATACGGCCTGGAAAGAGACATCCAGCTCATCGGCAATCTTTTCCTGCGTAAATCCTTTTTCCTCTCTTAATCTCCGTATGTTTGCACCTATACTCATTGTCCCCCTCCTAATCGATAAATCCGATACTGCGGATATCTGTGGCTCCATGCTCTTCCAGATCTTCACTGATATCCGCCTGGATCGTTTCCATAAATCCCTGATCCCAGCAATCATGAGTCAGTCCGATGTCAGTCGGAAACAAACTGTACTTCACGCCATTCAGTACAAACTTTGTTTTGACAAGTTTCGCAGGCCACCCGGGGTTTTTATCCCATTCTTCTTTTTTCGCTGCAAAGTCCGCCTTCCACTTACTTTTCAGGGCATCTAAAATCTGCTGATTCAAAATAGAGATATCTGTCTTTTCTTTCATCCTGCACACCTTCCTTCCACGATCATCATACAAAAGAACGTGCAAAATGTTCAGCAAGCCCGTATAGAGATTATAATTTTTTATTCAAGCTGTACTTGAGTTGCTGTATTGCATTCTGTCTGCATGGTTGTAAATACATACGTATAGACATAACATTTTTTCTGCTTTTCACTTGATATTACCTCCCGGAAGTTGCTTAATCCTCTCCATTATTTTAATACTCTCCAGTAACCGGATTTGTTAGAGCCTACTCTTTCAATATATCCATATTTCTTCAAAACTGTTATTCCTTTATCTATCGTAGTCTTCCCAAATTTAAGTATTTCTGCAAGACGTGGCTTCGTAATATTCGGATTGTTCCGTATTTCTGCCAAAATACGGGCCTGTGTATGATTTAGAATCGATTCTGTATTTTTATCATTCACTTTATCGTTGCTTTTATCACCCATAACATTAATCCAATTAAAAGGGATTGTAACTACAATAGAATTTTCTCTGAATTCATAAGCTTCTTTTCCATATCTTTGTGTAATTTTAGGCACACCTCTTCCAGTTTTCTCACTGATATGAAGCTGTAATAATATTTCTGACAGCTTCTTATTTACCGGTACGGATTCTCCTGCAAAAAAGCCCTCCATTGTCTGCTCCGGTGCAAGGGAACCACGGGACAATATCTCAATCCTGTCAGAAAATACTGTAATCATTGGTTCATTTCCACTGACCCATTTATTATGAACGAAAGCATTAATTATTGCCTCACGAAAAGCATCATTTTCAAATAACGGGACTTCTCTTCTTTCAACAACACGATCTTTTTCATCTGCCTGAATAATATTCAACACATCACCATAACGCAGCACTTCATCTAAAGAATATAATAAGCACTGATTACCAAATTCACGCACAGAATACATATTATCAGCTTTTGTTTTTCCGGAGAAAATTGCCACTCGAATTGGTATATGGGAATTATCAGCCAGCAGTTGTGCTAAAATGTTATATTTTCCGTCCTCTGTGTAGAATGACAGATTCTTTTTAAAAGTGTCCAAATTTAACTTTAGACCCTTAGCGCCATAATAAATGAGCAGTTTTTCAAATGTAAGATTCTGATAATCTGACGGCGTATTCTCTATCGTAGGAAAGCCATGCTGGAGTATTTGAAATAAAAAAGCTTCCTTTTCAGGATATTTTCTTAAATTCTCCTTGCTGGATCCTATCCGAATGTACCGTTCTCTCGCATAAGATGTAGGGACAGACTTCGCTGCGGGAATTGTTAAAAGAACAACCCTTTTTTCTTCTATTATCAATTCTTCGAATATAAAGTTAATATCTGGCCTGAACTGCCTTGCAAGATAATGTTTTAGCGGTTCATGGTTCACATCTTGATGACAATCAAAAACGGTTCCGACAATTTCATGAGTCTGATCATTGATTCCCCAGACAAAATATGCAAATTTTTTCCCTGCAACGGCTGCACTATTAGATAATGCCGATACATATTCCCCTAATTCGTCAACTTTAAACCAATTTTCTTTAAATTCAAACCACTCTCTTTCGGAATCATACTTCCGAAGTTCTTCTATTATATCAACTGAACTTCTCACATTAATTTACCTGCCTTTATGAGTTTATCACCCACCTATTATAGCACAGGTGGGTGATAAAGTGGGTGATAAAAATGTTTTTGCATTGAAAAAACACATTTCGGATGTTGTTGAGGCTCCTATCAAACGGGGGGAAGTAAAAATCTATTTAGCTCTTCTTCTGGAGTTTCCGCACAGTCAGATTTCCAGCTTCTCAAGAGGCATACCGTCTCCACATTCCCCGTCCACGGAAACATATCACAGCAGACCACCCTCTCCGCACGGTACCCTTCCTCCAGAAACCTCTCCAGATCCCGCGCCAGGCTCGTCGGCTTACACGAAATATAGACGATCCTCTCCACCCCGTAGGCGAGTATCTTCCCGAGCGCCTTCGGATGCACCCCATCCCTCGGCGGATCCAGTATGATGAGATCCGGCTTCTCCTCCAGCTCGTCCAGCACCTTCAGTACATCCCCCGCTATAAACTCACAGTTATCCAGTCCATTGAGCGCCGCATTTTCCCTGGCGGCATCCACAGCCTCCTCCACGATCTCCACGCCGACCACCTTCTTCGCCGCAGGCGCCATCAGCTGAGCGATCGTCCCCGTGCCGCTGTACAGGTCGAACACCACCTGATCCCGCTTCGCTTCCCCTGCCTCTTCCGCTCCTTCCGCGCTCTCACCGCCGCCGAGATCTCCGACAAACTCCCTCGCCGTGCTGTAGAGTACCTCCGCCCCCGGCGAATTGGTCTGGAAAAAGGAGAACGCCGAGACTCGAAACCGCAGTCCCAAAAGCTCCTCGTAAAAATAATCTCTCCCGTAAAGCACCTCCGTCTCATCGCTTCGCACCACATCCGCCACCGAATCATTGACCATATGGAGAACGCCGACTATCTTCCCTTCCAGCGGCAGCTTCAGAAGCATCTCCGCAAAACCGCTCATATCTGAAATATTTTCTTCCTCCGACAGGACCGCCTTTTCCGTCCCGACAGCGCATCCTTCCTGATCCGAAACTGTCTTGTTCACTCCAGGAAGCTTCCCCTCATTTTTTACCACACTGTCCACCCCGCTCGTCGTCACAAGCGCCACAAGAATCTCCCCGGTCTTTGCCCCCTTGCGCACCAGCAGATGACGCAGGAAACCCGTATGTTTAAGCCGGTGAAAGAACGGCAGCCCAAGCTCCGCAAAATACTCCCTCACCGCCGCCAGAATCCTCCGGTAATCCTCGTCCATGATCAGACAGCCGGAAACCGTGATGATATCATAAAAGCCGCCCCTCTTATGTAATCCCACCGACAGCGGTCCGTCCTTCACCTCATCCCCGAACGTGAATTCCATCTTGTTCCGATAACCGTACACCGCAGGACTCTGTCTGATCCCCTCAAACTGCCACTCTCCCTGCTCTTCCAGCACCGGCGTAAGCAGCCGCCTCACCTGTTCCTCTTTCAACCGGCACTGCTCCTCATAGGACAGATTGTGGTACAGGCACCCGCCGCAGAGCCCGAAATGCGGACAAGGACTCTCCACCTCATTCTCCGCCCTCCCGAGCACCTCCAAAAGCCGTCCCTCCGCCTTTCTGCCTCTCTTTTTCTGCACACAGAAGGAAACTTTCTGCCCCGGCAGTACGTTTTTCACGATACAGACTGCCTCCTCGCCGTTTTCCTCCCTGACTCTTACGACTCCCTTATTCGGAAAATCCACCCGTTCCACAATGCCTTCCAGAATCTGTCCCTTTTTCATACACTCGCTTTCCTTCTTTGTATTAATCTTCATTTCTGTACCATCTATTCTTATCCCAGCCAACACTCACGCGCCCTGCCTGCACCCTTCCACCAACAAAAGAAAGTGCAGACAAAACCGTCCACACTTTCCGCTTTTACCATATTTATCACAGGGAACATTCCCGGCGTCCCTTACTCTTCCGCCTTCTTCTCCTCCGCGGGAGCCTCTTCCTTCTCCGCTTCCTCCTCCTCCTCGAAGAACTCGTCGTCAAAGTCGTCCTCGAACTCATCCTCGAAGTCCTCCAGATCACACCTTGACATCAGACGGTATATTGCGTAAGCAGCACCGCCGATAGCCGCCAGAATAGCAAGCACGATCAGCACGCATGTCACCATCTTGCTGATATCCCGCTTCTCCTCTTCCCTCTTTGTAATCCTGTTCAATGACTCCATCACTGCGCGATACTTTTCTTCCATGAAGCAATACCTCCCTTTTTAATATTTTTCCTTCTGTAAATACTTCACAGTGTCTCTAACACCCACATTTTTCTTAGTATATCATGAATTTATCCTTTTTACTACACTTAATCGAAAATTTTTGAAAACTATATAACCCCCTCACCCCTCCGCGGAAAGCAGCCTGTATGTCCCCTTCCCCGTCTTTTTGACTAAACCATCTGTCTCACATTGATTCAAAATTCTCTGAAGCTGCCTTGCGCTGCAGTGGAGGTGAAACGCCGCTTTCTCTATTCCCTTTAAAGTCTCGTCAGCGCATTTATACTTCATATAGGACAAAACCCGTTCCGTCAGGGAAGCCGGGGCGGCGTCGATGGCGGTCATTGTCCCTATTTTGGCGGAAAGGCTCCTGCACACAAGTTCCAGAAATCCGCTGTTTGAGAGCAACAGATCCCTGTTTTTTTCAATGGGAAAGGAAATACAGATCAGGCTTTCGGCAGCCTCGGCATAAATATTGCCGCTTCTGGGATAAAAGATGTCCATATCCCCGAGAAAATAATCGGTCGTTCCGTTTGACAGTGAATAGCGCGTACCGTCATCACGGATCAGGCAGATGTTTATGGAACCCTGCTCCACGATCTGAAACAGCAGATCTCTCTGAAAGGGCGAACTCACCAATTCGCCTTTCTCATATTTTATCAGATAAAAATCTATATCTAACGAGTCCAGTACCGCATGATATCTGCTCTTTGCGATACAATCCGCGATTTTCTTTTTGTCATATATTTTTTCCATAAATCCCCCAACAGGACATATGTCTTGTTTTTTGAATTCATTTTAATGGATAATGAAGAAAATTTCAAGGGAGGAAAGAAAGAAATGCCATCCGTTTTTGAAGAGAAAAATATTTCCAAAGCTATTATGAGAGTTGGATTTCCCGCCATGCTGGGGCAACTCACAACACTTATCTACAATATCGCCGACACATTTTTTGTCTCTCTGACAAAAGAACCCGCAACGATAGCCGCAGTGATTCTCTGTGCCCCGATATTGCTCATCATCATGTCCATCGCCTGCATCTTCGGAATGGGAGGCAGCAGCGTGATCGCCAGACTGCTGGGCGAGGAAAAACAAAAACAAGCCGGCGACACCATGAATTTCTGCGTCTACGCGATGGCGATTGCAGGCATCATCACCCTTGTTCTGGGACTGATATTCCTGCAGCCGTTAGCGAAAATATCCGGTGCGGACGCAGACAATATCGCCTATACCTGCGATTACCTGAAATGGATATTTGCGGGCGCTCCCTTTATCATGCTGGCAAACGGATTTGTCCACCTGTTCCGTTCGGCAGGACTGATCAAAGAAAGTACCATCGGATTGGTGCTCGGGAATGCAGTCAATATGGTATTCGATTATATCTTCATAGCTATCCTTGGATGGGCGACAGCGGGAGCCGCCCTCGCCACATCCCTGGGGTTTGTGTGCGCGACAGCATACTATATCCTCTGCATGATACGCGAAGAGCGCAGAGGAAACCAACTGGTGCCCCTGTCACCCGGACGCTTTTCACCGAATGCGGCAATGGTCCGCAATGTCATAGGCATCGGTATACCGGGCGCCCTCATCACAGTGCTCATGAGCGTCTCCAACATCGTCCTCAACAACTACATCAGCCTCTACGGTTCCGACGCGGTAGCTTCCTACGGCATCGCCTACAAACTCGATATGATCCCTATTTTGCTGTCGGTGGGACTGTCGCAGGGCGTCTCTCCCCTGGTGGGCTATTGCTACGGAGGCAGCGACAGGAAGCGGATGGCAGCCATCGTGAAATATACTGTGTTCTACGGCATTCTCATGGGCACAGCGTTTACCGCTGTCTTTGTTCTCTTCGGAGAGCCGCTCGCCTCCATATTCCTGCAGGACAACGTTCTGATCGAACAGACCGGATACTTCTTAAAGATACTCTGCCTGTCCGCTCCCATGCTGGGTGTCATCAATATGATGACGGCATATTTTCAGGCACTGGGGAAAGCCCTGAAATCGCTGACGATCACCCTGCTGAGAAACGCCGTCCTGTTTATTCCGGGCGTGATCCTCCTGAACTATTTCTGGAAACTGGACGGCGTGATCGCGACGCAGCCCGTCGTGGAAACGGTCTTAGCGGCAGTCTGTATTCTAATGTATATCAGGGACTCCTGATCTACAACTTTTTCAACTTCGCAAACCCGGCATACATCGACCGTTTACCAACTGTGTCAAACTCCACCGTCACCTGATAATCCTTGGTCCCCTTCTCCAGCGCGGTCACGGTCCCCTCACCGTACTTGGTATGCAGTACCCGATCGCCGACGCCGTAGTCCGGCGCACCCCCGGGCGCCTGCGCCCCCTTCGAGAGCCCGTTCACATTCTTCAATCCGGAAACGCCTCTCGCGATAAAAGGTTTGTCCTCCTCCGCTGTCCTCGTCACGCGCTTCAGACCGCCGTTTCCGAAGGTGTGCATGGAGCCGCCGGCATAGCTCTTATTGTAACTTCCTCCCGGGGCTCCTGCCGCACCGCCGCTGCCTCTGCCATAAACTCCTGCCCCTGACGCACCGCCATAACCTTCGCCCGAGGTTCTCTGCGAACCTCCGAACTTCTTCTCCGACCGCTCAATAAACGGCAATGGCTCGTCGTCATCGAAACTAAAATCATCCTCATCCCGCCATCTCCGAAGCGGCGGAACATACCCGGCGATCAGCTCCTCCGGGATCTCCCTGACGAACCGGCTCACCGCGTTGTACTGCGT
>CANRWP010000089.1 GCA_947643595.1 uncultured bacterium
CGGACATCGCCGACCACATCACAAACGAAAGCCCTGCCGTGTCTGTGATCCACTCCAAGATTCCAGACTCTATTCCGAAAATCCTGATCGCCGTATCATGCACCAGAAAAGAAGTGATCTCCGAACCTACGACCAAAAGCACCACACCCGCGATCATCATCAGAGCGTATTTCTTCCTCTCCCGCTCCCGCCTTGCCATGAATGCCTCATAAACTTTGTCGTCAAAGATCAGTTTCTCTTTTTTAATCTCCCGATACTTTCCGCTCTGGAAACACTGCCAGATCAACAGGGCTAAGCCTGAGAGCGTAACGATCCAGTATACCCCCTCCATCGCGCTATGTGCTCTTCCTCTTCCCAGCTCATCAAAGATATTTGCCAGCATCAGAAGACTGATGCCGCCGATGATCCTCTTTCTGTTCTGCTTTCGGTAGGATAGATAGCCCTCCAGCATCTCCCCGCTGACATAGTACCCGCTCTCCGCGCCGGCCATTTCCCTGCCGTCCTCTTTTAATAAGTAGTCTAACGATACGCCGAACAGGTTGCTGATTTGGATCAGCTTGCTCACCTCCGGGATTCCCTTGTCATTCGCCCATTTTCCTACGGCCTGCCTCGATACATCGAGCTGTTCCGCCAGCTCCTCCTGCGTCATATTTTTTTCTTTTAACAGTATTTTCAGTTTTTGCCCTAATGTCATCTCTTTCCTCTTTCCCGGATGATCCCGAAGTTCACACAGGATCGTGGATCGTCCGCATTTTTTAGCAACTGACCGGTCTGTTGTCTATGCTGATTCTACCGAAAAGCCGCCCCGATGACTACCAATCCGCCGTTTCCTTCTGTCAACTTTCGCGTGGCAATACGGGATTTTCACACATTTTTTGCAATTTATTCAAAATATCGTCTGCACGAGAAACATATAACAGATCGTTCCGCCCGCGATGGACAGAAGCATCTGCCGCTTCCACAGATGAAGCGCTGCGACCAGACAGATGGCGATCAGTTCCGGCAGACCGTGATTTCCGCTAAACACCTCCATATTTCTCAGACAGTAGACGACCAGCATGCCAAAGATCGCTGCGGGCAGCGCTCTCCCGAGGTATCTGACATACTCCGGCGTCGGCTTTTTCGAGGAAAAGACGAGAAACGGCAGAAACCGCGTGAGCATTGTCCCCAAAACACATATCCCTATCGTGATGATCTGCTGTTCTATTGTCATACCAGTCCCCCCGCTTTCTCGATCGGTTTTCTCATAAATGTCAGCCCTGCGACGATACACGCCATCGACGGCACCAGAAAGGAGTCCGCGCCAAACAAGAGCAGGCAGACCACCGACGACGCCAGTCCGATATACGCCGTGTAATGCTTTTTCTCCTTCAGCCACTGTTCCAGAAAAATCACCACAAACATCGCCGTCATCACAAAGTCAAGCCCCTCCGTGTTGAAGGTGACAAGAGAGCCCAAAATTCCGCCGACCGTCGCCCCGGAAAACCAGTAAAAATGGTTAAGCAGCGTCACAAAGAACATAAACCATCCCCTGTCCACATCCTCCGGGATATCCGCCGTGCAGTTGATGGAAAAGGATTCGTCGCACATGCCGAAGATCAGATAAAATTTCTTTAAGCCCATCCCCTGAAACCGGTCCAGCATGGCGATCCCATAGAACAGATGCCTTGCCTGCACCATCAGCACCATGATAAACGTCTGCAGGGGTGCAAACTTTGAGAGCAGCATGGACACCGCCAGAAACTCCAGGGAACCCCCGAAGACCGTCAGGCTCATGACCATCGGGTAGACAAAGGAAAAACCCGATACATTCATATAGATCCCGTAAGTCATCCCCAGAAACCAGAAGCCCGCAAAGATGGGGATGGTGTACGGGAACGCTGTTTTAAATGCCTTCCATTTCATATGGAATTCTCCTCTTCTCCTCTATCGCTTTGCGCAGTGCATTCAGCACCCGCTTTTTATCTCCGCTCCAGGCAGGGGCGATCAGGCCTCTTTTCGCCCCGTCCCCCGTCATGCGGTGGATGACCATCCGCTCCGGCAAAAGCGCGATACAATCCGCCACAAGATCAGCATACTCCTCCATCTCCATCACGCGGAACTTCCCCGCCCTGTAATCCTTCTCCAGATCGGTTCCCCGCATCACATGCAACAGCTGCAGCTTTATCCCATCCGCGCCGCTTTTCCCGACATAGGATACCGTCTCCTTTATCTCCTCCGCACTCTCCCCGGGAAGCCCCAGGATCACATGGACGATCACCTGCACACCGGTCTCCTTCAGCTTTTTCACCGCCTCGTCGTAAACCGCCAGCGGATATCCCCGCCTGATATACTCCGCTGTCCTCTCATGGATCGTCTGTAAGCCGAGCTCCACCCACACCGGCTTTACCAGGTTCATTTCACCAAGCAGGGAGAGAACCTCCCCCGGAAGGCAGTCCGGCCTTGTGGCGATGGACAGCGCCGCGATATCCGGATGGGATATCGCCTCCTCATAAAGTTTCCTCAGTCTCTCCGCCGGAGCATATGTATTCGTAAACGCCTGAAAATAGGCAATATATTTTCCGCTTTTCATCTTGTCCCTTAACAGTTCTTTTCCCTTTTCGATCTGGACAGTGATCGAATCCTCTCTTTTTCCGGCAAACTCTCCGGAGCCCGCCCCCGAACAGAAAATGCATCCCCCCGTTCCCAGCATCCCGTCCCTGTTCGGGCAGGTGAAACCGCCGTCCAGCGCGATCTTATATACTTTTTCTCCGAAAGTGTCCTGCAGATAATTGTTCAGTGAATAATATTTCATAGTTCCATCCTGCGCTGCAATGTCATTTCTTTTGCATCTTCTGCCATTTTATCATAATACGGATCAAAAGACAAAACCGCGGTCATTCCTCTCAGAATAACCGCGGTTTTTTTCAATAAAATCCTTTACTGCTGCCAGTCTGTTATGATCTTTTTTACCCAGGCGCACAGCTTTTCACTGCTTTCATTTGCGATCTTCACCACTTCCTCGTGGGTATGTCTCTCCTTTGCGATCCCGGTAGCCATATTGGTGATGCAGGCGATGCCGAGCACTCTCATTCCCAGATAATTTGCCGCGATAGTCTCCGGCACAGTGGACATGCCGATCGCATCCGCTCCCAGTCGCTCATAAGCTCTGATCTCCGCCGCCGTCTCGTAGCAGGGTCCTGAGAAGATGGCATACACGCCCTTTTTACAGACGATGCCCAGCTCACCGGCGATCTTTTCGGAACGGCGGATCAGTTCCCCGGAATACGCTTCCGACATATCCGGGAACCTGACGCCCAGACGCTCGTCATTTTCTCCGATCAGAGAATTGTTTCCCAGCATATTGATATAATCCGTCAGGATCATCAGATCGCCGGGCACAAAGGATCTGTTGATCCCTCCGCAGGCATTTGTGACGATCAGATTTTCTATCCCCAGCATTTTCATCACATAGATCGGGTAAGTGACCTCCTTCATTTCAAAACCTTCATAAAAATGGAACCTGCCCTGCATCGCAGCCACGACCTGGTCTCCGATCCTGCCGACCACCAGATTTCCCGCATGTCCCGCGACGGTGGATCTGGGAAAATTTGGAATATCCTGATAGGGGATCACCATCTTGTCCTCCATGATATCCACCAGGCTTCCCAGACCGCTCCCCAGCACAACGCCGATGGCTGGAACTCCCTGTATCTTTGTCTTAATATACTCCGCAGATTCTTTTACTTTATCATAAAACATCTCTTTCTCTCCTTTTTCGATTTTTTATAGGTGGATCTATATTACCTTTTGCCTTTTTCATAGGCGATGCCGTCCGCCTTCGGCGCCGCCGACCTGCCCACGAACACGATCAGGATCACGATCGTCAGGATATAGGGCAGCATTGCCAGCAGAGAAGACGGGATCGCTATGGAACCGCCGCCCAGCACGACGGTCAGCGCCTGCGCCAGGCCGAAGATCAGGCAGGCAAAGTACGCACCCATCGGCTTCCACTTGCCAAAGATCACCGCCGCCAGAGCGATAAAGCCCTGCCCCGCCACCGCAGTCGGTGTGAACTGTGCCATCACATCCAGTGTGATGGAAGCCCCGGCGATCCCCGCCAGCATTCCCGATACGATCACACAGGCGTACCGTATCCGGTACACATTGATGCCCAACGTATCAGCAGCAGCCGGCTTCTCGCCCACGGCGCAGACCCGAAGTCCCCACTTTGTTTTATAGAGAAACGCCCACATGCCGGCCGCCGTCGCAAGCGCAAGGACTGTCAGAACGCTGACATTCAGATTTGCCAGTATCCCGGAAGCGTTGCTTCCGAATATCTTCGGAATCTTGTTCTCCACCGGCATGGACATGGTCGCCCCCTCAAAGGCAAGCCTGCACAGAAACAGCGCGGCGCCGGGACCGAGAAGATTGATCGCACAGCCGGATATCGTCTGATCCGCCCTGAATGTGATCGCCGCCATCGCGTGCAGCGCCGCGACCAGCCCGCCCACAAGTGCCGCGCTCACAACGCCGAGAAAAGGACTTCCCGTAAAATATCCCGTCAGCGCTCCGATAAAGGCTCCCACGGTCATCATCCCCTCTATTCCGATATTCATCACACCGGACCTCTCGGAGATCACGCCGCCCAGCGCTCCGAACACAAAGGGCGTGGAATACATCAGGGTAATGCCGATCAACAGTGTCAGTGTATTCATCATTTCCTCTCACCTCTCTTTGCCAGATAATCCGCCAGCGACGGCAGGATCTTTGTCAGTGCCACAAAAAACACGATCGTTCCGATCATGATGTTGATGATCTCAGAGGGTGCGCCGATCTCATACTGGATCGACTGCCCGCCGTACAGCAGGCCGCCGAACAGAAGTCCCGAGAAGATGCATCCGATCGGCGAGCCCCCCCGCGATAAACGCCACAGCTATCCCGTTCATGCCGTTTTGCTCAAACATCGCCAGATGAGAGATGTTGTGGGGGTTGATCCCCGTGATGTTCAACGCCGCCGCGAGCCCGGACAGCGCCCCCGCGATCAGCATCGTGTGGACAATGTTCTTCTTCACCGAGATCCCAGCAAACTCCGCCGCGTCCTTGTTGCATCCAACAGCTCTCAGCTCATATCCCTTTGCCGTCCGGTACAGGAAGAAGGAGATTCCCAAGGCCAGAAGGATCGCCGCGAAAATGCCGATATTGAAATCTGTCCGCATCATATCGCCTATCATCGGATGCTTTTCGATAAACGCCGCCGCGGCTTCCGACGTCTTCCATTTTGAGAAAAGCACCGTATAACCGGATTCGTTGACCGCATAGGTTCCCGTTGTGCCGGATTTATAAAACGGCGCCAGTTGGGAGATAAAATTACACAGATACAGCGCGATCCAGTTCAGCATGATCGTCGTGATCACCTCGTTGATGCCGAACCTCGCCTTCAGATACCCAGCCAGCCCGCCGTACAGCGCTCCCGCCGCCATTCCGGTGATCAGGATCAGAGGAACCTCAAACAGCATTGGAAGATCGTAAACGGTAGATAGTGCGTACCTCGACTATGGCGGCAAAATGTGTGACAATAGACTATATTTCTATCATGGGTATTAAAAGTTAAGTCTCAACTTTTGATACCGCTATACGGAGGTAAGTCTATGAGTTCAGAAACAACGGTAGTAGCTGTACAGTACCGTTTACAAGAATGGGCTGTACAGATCAGGGAATGCCAGAACCGTCCCGCAGGCATGAGTGTCATCGATTGGTGTGCCGGCCACGGCATTACGAAAGCAAACTATTATTACAGACTGCGCCGCGTAAGGGAAGTGTGTCTGGAATCCCTTGCGCCAGAGGCTCCGGTGCATCAGATCGTCCCGGTAAACCCAGGCCTCCTGCAGGAAGAACCACAAGGTGGCAGCGGGATACAGCAGGGGCTTTGTGTTTCTGTAAATGGTTTTTCCATCCACATAACGGAATCCACACCCATGCCGCTGCTTGCGGCAGTCCTTAAGGTGGTGCAGCATGCTCAATGACGCCACCAGCTTTAAAGCTGTTTACATTGTCTGCGGTTACACCGATCTGCGCGCCGGGATGGACCGGCTGGCGGCACTGGTGGAAACACAAACCGGTAAGCGGCCATATATCCCGGATACACTTTATCTTTTCTGCGGGAGGCGCACAGACCGCATCAAGGGGCTTGTATGGGAAGGGGACGGCTGGCTCCTGCTGTACAAGCGGCTCTCGGAAAGCCGGTTCCAGTGGCCGCGCACCCCGGATGAGGTGCGTGAATTAACGCCGCAGGGCTCCTCCGCCCAGAAGATCACCGACGTCACATTGAACGGCGCGTCCGGCACCTGGTTGTCGATCAGAGCGAAAGAAATATCCGGGTTCATCCTGGCGACCGTGGCAATGGAATCCGCCATCGCAAACCCTGTCCCCCAGATCAGGTCGTTAAACCCGTCTGTGGCACGGTCCAGGTTCGTGATATAATCCGATGCCTGTTTTGATTCTATGTAGCTGACCTCCGCTCCGGTCTCCTCCGAAAACCTCTGAAGCCCCTCCCACGCCAGCTGGTTAAACGCCTGGTCGTTCACGCCGCCGGTGTCGGTGATCGTCGCCACCTTATATGTTGTCGTGTCCTTCTGCGGAACACTGCATCCTGTTATCAGCGACGCTGCTGTCAGGAGCGCTGCCGCCGATAAAATACCTTTTCTCTTCATGATGACCTCCATATGCTATTTTCATAATAGCTTAAAACAGATTCTTCTTCGTATATGCATCCATCGCCTCATACTGCTGCCTCGAAATGCAGATCTTCCCGGCCTGTATGGAAATATATCCCTTCTCCAGTGACGTTTTGTAAAGGACTTTTTAATCAAATTCATAGAAAATTTACATTTCAGGGCAAAAAAATAAGGCCGGGAACCTGTTTTTAGATTCCCGGCCTA
>CANRWP010000090.1 GCA_947643595.1 uncultured bacterium
GGCGTCTGCCTTTTCTGAACATCAAACACCAACCCTGTTTCGCAATCACCTATTTATATCTGTTTAAAAAAGAACCGCCCAATCCCAAAGAGATTTGTTACTTATCCCTGCGAGACTGCCGCGGTTCTTTTGTCATGTTTTCCATCAGAATCAGTTATTGATCAGCTTATCCTCGCCGTTCCAGCTGTAAAGCTTCCTGATCTCCTCGCCAACGATCTCAGCCGGATGCTCCGAAGCCAGTTTTCTCATCGCGCGGAAGTGCGCCTGTCCGCCCGCCCCAGACATGTCGAGCAGGAACTCCTTCGCAAAGCTGCCGTCCTGAATGTCTTTCAGAATCTTTTTCATGGTTGCCTTGGTCTCTTCCGTGATGATCTTCGGCCCCGTGATATAGTCGCCGTACTCCGCCGTGTTGGAGATGGAATATCTCATGCCCGCGAAACCGGACTGATAGATCAGGTCAACGATCAGCTTCATCTCATGGATACATTCAAAATATGCGTTTCTCTCATCGTATCCTGCTTCCACCAGTGTCTCGAAGCCTGCCTGCATCAGAGCGCACACGCCGCCGCACAACACTGCCTGCTCACCGAAAAGATCTGTCTCAGTCTCCGTCCGGAATGTGGTCTCCAGAACACCCGCTCTTGCGCCGCCGATAGCAAGCGCATAGGCAAGCGCCATATCCTGCGCTTTACCTGTCGCATCCTGATGGACAGCCACCAGACAGGGAACGCCCTTGCCGGCCTGATACTCGCTTCTCACGGTATGCCCCGGTCCCTTCGGCGCAACCATCGTCACATCCACGTTTGCGGGCGGCACGATCTGCCCGAAATGGATATTGAAACCGTGCGCGAACATCAGCATATTGCCCTCTTCCAGATTCGGCTCGATGTCCTTTTTGTACATGGACGCCTGCAGCTCGTCGTTGATCAGAATCATAATAATATCCGCTTTCTTTGCCGCTTCCGCCGCCGTATATACTTCAAAGCCCTGCGCCTCCGCCTTCGCCCAGGATCTAGAGCCTTCGTACAGGCCGATAATGACGTGGCATCCGGATTCCTTTGCGTTCAACGCATGTGCATGTCCCTGGCTTCCATAGCCGATCACTGCGATCGTTTTGCCTTCCAGCAAGGAAAGGTTACAATCTTCCTGGTAAAAAATCTTTGCCATTTTCTTTTCCTCCATTTTTATCTGACTTTTTCTCTATAACTAAAGGATTTCCCTTTGAGTCCTTTCCTTAATCCAGATAAGTGACGTTCTCGATACCTCTTCCGAGTCCCGCGATACCCGTTCTGGCAAGTTCCAGAATTTCGTAGCCGCTGAGCAGATCCATAAACGCCGCTATCTTGTCCTGATTGCCGGTCAACTCAACGATCAGGCTCTCCTTTGCCACATCGATGATCTTCGCCCGGAAAATATCCGCCACGGCGATCACTCCCTGTCTCTCTTTGTCTCCGGCTTTCACCTTGATCAGCGCCAGTTCCCTGTACACGCTGCTCTCCGGCCTCAGCTCCTTGATATCCCGCACATCCACCAGCTTTGCCACCTGCTTCTCGATCTGGTCGAGAATTTCATCATCGCCGCTGGTTACGATCGTGATTCTGGTATACCGCGGATCCGCCGTCACGCCCGCCGTAATGCTTTCAATATTGTAACCGCGTCTGGAAAACAATCCGGAAATCCGGCTCAGCACACCGGACGTATTATCTACCAGAAGCTGAAATACCTTTACTTTCTTTTCCATCGTCATCTGTTTTGCTCCTTCTATCACAGCACATATCTGTTCTCTGCAATTTCTCAGTCCAGTATTATATTATAGTATATTTATTCATAACTTTCAAGGTACTTTCCCGTACAATTCAGCTGTCGCTCTCCATACACTTCTGTAGCGCCAAAGTTCCGGTGCGCGCCATCTCCACGATGCTCACCGACGCCATCATGCTGATGAAAAGCTTCACCTTCTCCGGATCGTCGCAGATCTGGATCATCATTGTATTCTTCGACATGTCGATAATGTTTGCCTTCATCACATCGCAGGTCTCCAGGATCTCCCTTCTGTTTCCCTTGTTGTACTTCACTTTGATCAGCATCAGTTCCCTGCTGATACTCTGGCTCTCAGAGAAGGTCTTCACCTTGATGACATCCAGTTTTTTATTCAACTGTTTCTCAATCTGCTCGATGGTTCTCTCATCCCCTGAACTGACGATCGTCATCACGGAAGTATCCGGGGAGTCTGTCTCTCCCACCGCCAGCGAATCAATATTAAAACATCTTCTGGAAAACAATCCTGCCACTTTACAGAGCACGCCGGATCTGTTCTCCACCAAAACAGAATATATTCTTTTCATAAACCCTCCTCAGCTCACCAGATCCATCGGATCGATAATACATTCCATAAGTACGCTCTCATCTTTCTCCAGGAAAGCGTCCAGCGCTTCCTCCACTCTCTCCATGTTTTCCAGGCGGATAAATTTCATATCATAGGCGGACACCAGCTTTTCCAGATCCGGGCTCCCGGACAAATCCACCACAGAATAATGATCTTTATAGTTATAGTGCTGGAACTCTCTCACCATGCCCAGATAGTTGTTTTTCAGCACCACGATCTTCACCGGAATATCGTGCTGCCGCATCGTGGCAAGCTCCATCATGGACATCTGGAAGGAACCGTCCCCGCACACCGCAACGACCTGCTTCTCCGGACATCCCAGCTTTGCGCCCATGGCCGCCGGAATCGAATAACCCATGGTTCCCATGCCGCCGGAAGTCATGAAACGCCCCTCCCTGACGATATGATAAGCGCAGGACCATATCTGGTTCTGTCCCACGTCCGCCACATAGACGCCGTCCTTCTCCATCTTCATGGACAGTTTCCGGATAAACTCCGCCGGATCCACGTACGCCGGATCCGGGGTTCTCTTCCGGTAGATGGTCTTCTTATATTCGCTCAATGTGTCGATCCACTCCTGATGGTCTTCACAGCTTATCTCCTGCTCCATGAAATCCTGGAAGATGCACTTCGCATCCCCCACGATCGGGATAGAGGGCAGCGCATTTTTACCGATCTCCGCCGAATCCACATCGATATGTACTAACACCTTATTGGTGGTAATAATATCCGGCTGATTGACTGCCCGGTCAGCCACCCTGGCGCCGATCATGATCAGAAGATCCGCCTCATTCATAGCGCGGTTCGCGCAGAGCTTTCCGTTATTCCCCACCATGCCAAAATACATCGGATGTTCCGTCGGCATCGCTCCGATCCCCATCATTGTGGACACCACCGGGACCTGATATTTCTCCGCAAATATCCGAAGTTCCTCGCCCGCGTCGGAGAGCAGTACACCGCCGCCCGCGCAGATCAAAGGTTTTCTCGCCTTCTCCAGCTCCTTGGCCACCTTTTTAATCTGTACGATATGTCCTTTCACAGTCGGTTTATAGGTGCGCATGGAGACTTCCTCCGGATAGACAAAATCCTCTATCCGCGCATTCTGTATATCGATCGGCACATCGATCAGCACCGGGCCCTTTCTGCCGGTATTTGCAATGTGAAAAGCCTCTCTGAATATTCTCGGAATATCTTTCGCATCTTTGATCAGATAGCTGTATTTTACAAAAGACTCCACCGCTCCTGTGATGTCCGCCTCCTGAAAAACGTCACTGCCCAGCAGTTCCGAATTCACCTGCCCGGTGATACAGACAAGCGGAATGCTGTCGGCAAACGCCGTGGCAATACCGGTGATCACATTGGTTGCGCCGGGGCCGGAAGTCACGGCACAGACCCCCACTTTACCTGTCACTCTGGACAGACCGTTCGCCGCATGGGCAGCATTCTGTTCCGTCCGAATCAGAATCGTCCTGATATCGCTCTCCAAAATACTATTATAAAAAGGACAAATCGCAACACCGGGATAGCCAAAGACGCTTTTCACGCCTTCCGCCTCCAGACATTTTACCATTGCATCTGCTCCGATCATAAAACTCCTCCCGCTGAATTATTTTATTTTCATAATTTTGTACAACTTTAAATATAATAGCATTTCCCCAAAAGAAATACAAGTTTACTTGATAAATTCCTTTAAATGTGATACATTCATACTGTTAAAGTATTACGAAATTATTACATTAAGAAAAAACGCAAGGGGGCGCTATTTTGAGAAAGCAGGCTTTATCTTTAATCCTATCTGTTTTATTGACCGCTCTTTTACTGACAGGATGCGGCAGTGAAGCTGTGGATGAATTAAGCACTTACCAGGCAAGCATGGACACTTTCTGCGAAAACATATCGTATCTCAATGACCAGATCAACGCGTTGGACGGCACCGGCGAATCGGATGTGGAAACGCTGCTGGGACATCTGGATACTCTGGATGAACAGTTTGCTCAGATGGCGGAGCTGACCGTTCCCGACAAATTTGCCACCATAGACAATCTGGCGGATGAAGCCAGTGAGAATATGAGCATGGCAGTCTCATACTACCATGAAGCCTATGATTCCGGAACCTACAATCCGACTTACGGAGACGCGGCATATGAGTATTACACCAGGGCAAATGTCCGGCTTGGCTATATCCTGCAGATTCTGCACGGGGAAGAAATTCTGGATGACAATGTAAGGTATATTTCTGACGAGGAAGATTCAGAGGATGACTCCGGGGAAGTATCTCCTTAACTCCACCTGCGCCGGCGGAATATAACACTGCCGGCAAAATATAATCTGAACTAATTTATTCGCCGTGATCCGTCTTCTTTCGGATCACGGTTTTTTTCATGACTTTACCTTATTAAATAGTAATCCTTTTGTCCATTTTTTCATATAACCAGTTTAATAAGTCTATTTTTGTCAATACTCTCTATAAGGACTATTTGTAAAAGTTATTCATTTCATCTTATAATAGTATAATTCATGTATGAGGAAAGAAGATATAACAAACCCCAAATTCGTACAGGAAAGAATCACAGAATTAAGGATTGCAAGGAATATTTCTGAATACAAATTAAGCAAAGACCTTGGCTACAGCAAAGGTTACATCCAATCGATCAGTTCCGGCAAAACCTTTCCGTCCATAACTGCACTCTATGAGATTTGCGACTACTTTCAGATCACGCCGAGAGAATTTTTTGACGACGGGTCCGCCCCTGATTCTGAACTGGTCCTCAATTTGATGCGGGAAATTCGTGAACTCCCTGCTGAAGAGCAATATTTTCTGTATCACTTTTTATTGGCGAGAAAGAAAAAGAAAATACGAAAAATCAAAAAACCATAATATATTCTCTCAAATGCAAGAAAAAGGATGACCGCGGTCATCCTTTTTCCGATATCCATTATACTTTTCAAAACTCTTTAGAACTTCCCGGCCTTCGCTGCTTCCTCGATCGAGACAGCAACCGCAACCGTAGCGCCTACCATCGGGTTGTTGCCCATACCGATCAGACCCATCATCTCCACGTGAGCCGGCACGGAAGAGGATCCCGCAAACTGCGCGTCGGAGTGCATACGGCCAAGCGTATCCGTAAAGCCGTAGGAAGCGGGACCTGCTGCCATGTTGTCGGGATGCAGGGTACGTCCCGTGCCGCCGCCGGAAGCCACGGAGAAGTATTTCTTTCCTGCCTCTGTTCTCTCCTTCTTATATGTACCTGCCACAGGGTGCTGGAACCTTGTCGGGTTCGTGGAGTTACCTGTGATGGAAACGTCAACGTTCTCTTTCCACATGATCGCAACGCCCTCCGGAACAGAGTTTGCGCCGTAGCAATTCACCTTTGCGCGAAGTCCCTCGGAGTAAGGTTTTCTGAACAATTCTTTTACTTCGTTTGTGTAAGGGTCATATTCCGTCTCAACAAAGGTAAATCCGTTGATTCTGGAGATAATCTTCGCAGCGTCTTTTCCAAGACCGTTTAAGATAACACGGAGCGGTTTCTGACGAACTTTGTTCGCCTTCTCCGCGATACCGATAGCGCCCTCCGCCGCTGCAAAGGACTCATGACCTGCCAGGAATGCGAAACAGTCCGTCTCTTCCTCCAGAAGCATCTTGCCAAGGTTGCCGTGACCGAGACCTACCTTACGGGTGTCCGCAACAGAGCCAGGGATACAGAACGCCTGTAAGCCTTCGCCGATCGCTGCCGCAGCGTCCGCCGCTTTCCGGCAGCCCTTCTTGATCGCGATTGCCGCGCCCACCGTGTAAGCCCAGCATGCATTTTCAAAACAGATCGGCTGGATCTTCTTCACCTGATCGTAAACATCCAATCCGGCGTCTTTTGTAATTTTCTCAGCTTCTTCAATAGAAGAAATGCCGTACTCA
>CANRWP010000091.1 GCA_947643595.1 uncultured bacterium
AGCCATCGCCAGAAAAACGTACTCCCGGGATATATGACATAACTCTTTCGCGCCTGCCGTAGAATGATCCACTTTTTTCTCATGCTCAGGATCATTTATTCTCCTCTGAAAAGCCTCGGAATATTTACCAATATCATGCATAATTCCGCAAAGATATCCCGCTTCACCGCATCCGAACTCTTCCGCAAATTGTTCCGCCTTTTCTGCCGTTCCAAGCAAATGTTCTTTTATTGACTGCTTTTTTCCCAAATCATTTATATGTGCTATCTTCATATTCACCACCATATTTACCAAAGTGTTTTCATTCCATGGAAAATTTCTCTTGCATTCTCATAAACAGGGATTATCAACCGAAACGGTATCATGTGTTCCATCAGATATTTCCCAGACTTGTGAGTATTATTGTAACAAGCCCATACATGTTGTGTCAACAAAAAACAAAAATGCATATTATTAACAGATAATTATCTCTCTGTCTGCAATGCAGTCTGTAAACTGCTTTGGAAACAAATTTTCATATCAGCCCCATACAAAAACCAGCGGCGGCATACCTCTACATCAGGTATGCCGCCGCTGGTTCCTCCCTGGCTTTCACCGTTTAATCATTTCCATTTTTTATTATACGCGGTTCACCGATCACTCCGCTCCGATCAGCTCCTTCGCCATCGCGAACATCTCCTCACCGGAGAGCGCCGTGTCATTCCCCAGCAGATCATAGTATACACCGTCTTTCTCCCATAACACATGAGTCATCTGTGCATACTCTATCTCATCCGATCCCTCGGAGATCTCATAGTCGTCCCTCTCCAGATTTTCCTTGTCCTCCTCGGTCAGTTCATAACCCTCGGGAACAAGCTTGTAGGTATATACGTCATATCTGAGCGCAATATCACCGCACTGGTCCGTCAGATCCGGCGCCTTCGCCTGCTCTCCCTTTTCCGGCCTCATATCGGCACACAGGGCGATATCGCTCACGCCATCTCTTATATACTGCACGTTCAGCTCAGGGAAAGTATACACCGTGTCCCCATTTTCATCCACCGCCCGTGTATCTCCCACCAGCATCTCCTCAAAGCTGTATCCATTGCTGAAACTCTCCACCACATCCGCGGAAAATCCCAGCCTTTCCTCCGCACTGTCAAGCTCCTCATAAGAGTATATTTTGTCGTAACCCGAAATATATCCCGTGGTCTTTCCCGCAAAGACGCCTCCCGAGATCAGCAGGCATGCCGCCGCCACTCCGATCACAAGCTTCTTTGTGTTGAAATGTTTCCTATTCTGCTCTGATTGTTTTCTCATAGAAACCTCCTGTTCTTCCGGCAGGTACATCGGAATCACCTTTCCCCGCCTGCGGATCTCTCCGTCAATTTTCTGTTTCAATGTCCCGGAAGCCGAAATATCGCCGCACTGCATCTCGAGCGCCGTCCTGATCTTATCTTCATATAATGGTCTCATATGGACTCCTTTCTCTGTTCAACTTGTCTTTGACCTGATGTCCATCCGGTTTTCCAGTTCCCCTTTCAGAAACTTTCTCGCCGTATGCAGCCTTGATTTCACAGTTCCCTCCCTGCAGCCGAGCACCCTCGCGATCTCGCCCACGGAAAGCTCGTTGTAGTAATAGAGCACCACCACCGTTCGCTGTTTCACCGGCAGAGCCTCCACCGCCCGAAAGATCATCCCGGCTTCTTCCTGTTTTATCATCTGTCCCAGAGGAGAGAGAACCGTCTGGCTTTCCGAAAGAGACTCTATCTCCTCATCCGGAACTTCCCTGCTTCTCTTTTTACCTATCCGGTACGCTGTCCTCACAAGGATCTGCATCATCCACGGTTTCAATCCGGCGTCATTTTTCAGCTCGGAGATGTGAAGATAGACTTTGACAAAAGTTTCCTGCGCCGCATCCTCACTGTCCGGTTTATTGCCTGTGATCAGATAAGCCGTTCGGATCACCAGATTCTTATACTTTTCATACAACAGGTCGAAGGCTTCACGACTCCCTTTTTTTAACTGCTGTACCAGAATTTCATCTTCCAATGTTTCTTACTCCTTATTTTTTGGTGCACCTGTTATTAAGAGCCGCAAAGCCTTCGTTTGGTTCATTCTATTTTATTTTTTCTTATTTTTCCCTCTCCCTCTCATAAACCTCAAACGTCTTATCATCGAAAAGTACCCATTTCACCACATCCAGTTCCCCGGGATGCTCTTGGATAAACCGTCTCACTGTATCCACGGCGATCTTTGCCGCCTCCTCCAGCGGAAAATGATAAATTCCTGTAGAAATAGACGGAAAGGCAATGCTCCGTATGTCGTTTTCCACTGCCAGCTCAAGGCAGGATCGATAGCAGGAGGCGAGAAGCTCATGTTCCCCCGACCCGCCGCCGTTCCAGCGCGGTCCCGGCGTATGGATCACATACTCACAGGGCAGCCTGTAGGCTTTTGTGATCTTTGCCCTGCCCGTTTTGCATCCGTTCAAAAGGCGGCATTCCGCCAAAAGTTCCGGTCCTGCGGCCCGGTGGATGGCGCCATCCACACCGCCTCCCCCTAAAAGCGAAGTATTTGCGGCGTTCACAATGGCCTGCACTCCGTGAGCCTTTGTGATATCACCTTTTAACATGATGATTTCTGTCCTGTTCATTGTTCCGGTCTGTTCCCCTTTCCGTAAGTTGTTCATCATTGCATCAGACATCATCGTCCGATCCAAAATATCAGTAAGCGATGGTATCATAAGCCGCATCCTCCCCGCCCCTCACCGTCAGAAACAATCTGTGGGGCAGACAGCAGATCACCTCCCCCTCATTAGTTATCTTATGCATTCTCACACAGATCTTATCGGGGCAGTCCGCCTCCTTCACATACGCCCCGCCCTGTTCTATCACCACGGTATTGCTCCCATAGGAGGAGCTGATAATCTGTTCCGTATCTTCATCCAACGGAAACTCTCCGCAGAGCTCTCCGTCTATCGTTATCTCGAGCACGCCGCCTTCCGCTCCCGTTTTCTTTCTGCCGCCTATCCAAAAACAGATCCACAAAACAACCGCAGCCGCCAGTACAGCGGCTGCGAAAACCAGGTCCTTTTTATATCGTTTATGTGAAATATCCCCCTGCTTCATTTATCCATACTTTTCCTTCCTACACCAGATTCGCCGTCCTGAGCACCGGATCTTTTATCCGGCTCTCCACTTCCGCCGCGTAAGGTTCTAAGTAGGAATCCTTCCCCTCCGCCAATCCCTGTCTCCTCAGTTCCACCGCTATCCTGCCGGCTATCTCCTCGATCAGCGCCACCTTTTCATCCGCGGTATTCAGAGCGAACCGGTACCGCTCCGGCTTCTCCTCATCCCACTTGTCCTGCTGTGACGGCAGAAGCGCCAGTTTTTCCAGCTTCTCCGCAACCTCAGAGAGCACGGAAAGTTTCTTCATCTTTCTGTGCATCCACTTAAAATAGGGCATATACTGTCCAGCTAACAAAAAGCAGGCGGAACCCGTATTTTGGACAAATTCCGCAAGCGCCATCTGCGCCGCCACATACTCGCCCCGCATCATACAGCGGGCATACTGGTACTGGCCCATCTGCGCCATCTTCCGAAGCCTTGCCGCCAGTTTTTTCCTGCGCACATCTTCCGGGAAATAAGACAGATATACTTCTCTCTGATCCATAAAACCCCCGCCACAGTCCTCAAACACTTCCCCGTTCGTCACAGTGGCAAGCCTTGTCTCCTGCAGGGAAACCCAGTCATACATCGTCTCCGGCGGTGTCTGCCGCCCCAGCAGCCTGTGATAGAAGTCCGTCGTCTTCCAGACACCGCAGCGACTGACTGCCTCCGGCGTCATCACCGTATCCGCAAACTCCTCAAATTGACGGGGAAGCTTCTGATATGCCGCCCGCAGCTCCTCTCCATACTTCTCATATGCCTCCTCGTCCAGCCAGATATAAAAGCGGGGAAAATAATCATGATCCGCAGAGATAATGTCGTCATAGCCAAAGCACTCCGATCCCTCTCCCACAAGTCCCGCCGCAAAATGCCCCTGCAGCCCAGGGTACTGTTTCAGCATCGGTTTTCCGTACCGCTCATAATATTCCCGGCATCTTTCCAACGCTTTCTGCGTCGTTCCTCCGGTTTTTACCGCCTTCTCTTTCTTATTCACCACTGCCGCAGTATTGTCTGTATCATGAAGTTCTCTGCTGTTCTCATCCTCCAGCCGTTTTCTCACTTCGCTCGCTCTTTTTAGCCACTCCTGCGCCTGCCCCTGTCTCTCCATTTCCCTGCACACATTCGCCAGATTCTCGCAGACCACCGCATAGGCGAGATTAAAACCGTAATGCTTTTTGATCTCTTCGAGCGTCCTCTCGTACCAGATCACCGCCTGCTCATAATCCTTCTCATGATAACAGATCTCACCGAGCGCGGAGAGCGCCGCACTGTAGTGGGACGCCGGCGTATCGAGCGCCTCAAACATGCCTATCGCCTGCATCACACACTTCTTTCCACTATCACAGTCCCCTGTCTTTAAGTACAGAAGTCCCAGGTTTGTAAAATTTGTAGCCGCCTCCATCTGCCTGTCGGGGTAATTTCTCAAGATGGCAAGCGCTTTCATCAGAAGATCCAACGCCTCCTCATTTCTGTCCATCTTCTCCATCAGACTGCTCATATTGTTGTAAAGGCCCGCAAACAGATAATCGTCAGGGCTCACAAGCAGATGATATATCTGCTCAGCCCGTCTGTAAAACCGGAGCGCCATCTCAAAGTTTTCATCAAAACTGTATGCCGTCGCCGTGTTGAGCAGCACCGTCGCAAATTCTGCGCTCTGATCCATCTGCAGCTCCTCCATCAACAGCAGCATATCCTCGGAGATCTGATAGGCCTTCTGGAACTGGGAGATGGAACGATAATACCCGATCATCTCATTCCCCACGGACAGATACAGCCCGTAATCCTCCTTTTCCTTCGCCTCCTCCAGCGCCGAGAGCATAAAAGGCTCCACCTTCCCATACTCCTGCGCCGCAAAAAGTCTGTCCAGTTTCTGTATAAATTCATTCGTTGTCATATCGTTTCCCCGATTTTCACTTCCATTTTAATCCTCATCGTCATCTTTCTGCAGCGGCCTGTAGTAACAGCTCCCCACATCCCGCACCTCGGCTTCCACCCCGTTTACATAGACTGTCAGATAAGTCTTCGCAGACATGGAAGACATTTTCTTACCCCAGAGCTTATAGGTGACACCATTCATATCGCTCGCCTTCACATACACGTTCACCGTAAGGTTCTTTCCCTCCACGACCGTCTCTAAAACGATCGGATGAGGGTAGTCATTGCGGAACTGCAGATCTTTGCTGCCCGAAGAAATCGCCGCGTCCGTCCCCAAAGGCAGATAGGAGACTGGTGAACTGTGCGGATAGCGCATTGTCACAGTCACTCCGGCGTTCATCAATGCATTGTAGGCCGTCGAGGATACTTGGCAGATGCCTCCGCCGATACCGTTTACCAGTTTCCCGCCGGAATACACTCCAGCCGACTTATAGCCGTTAGCGGAAGTCCTGGGCTGAAAAATCGCATCCAGGGACGCAGCAGAGCCGCTCGCCAGCACAAAACCGTTCATATTTCCCGCCGCCACACGGATATTGTTGATGCGGGCCGCGCTGCTCCCGCGGAAAGAAGTCGTACAGGTTCCCGCCAGCACATAGTCCACGGCGTTCGCCGAGGCCGCCAAAGCCTCCGCCTCCGCAAATGTGACCACCATACAGGTGTTGGCATTCAGATCCACATTGATATCGTTGACCGGAATAGTCAGAAGCTGTGACTGCACCACATTCAGATACCACGCCTCAAACCCATCCACAAACTGATAGCAATATCCCTCCGGCACTGCCGTATTGACAAACGTGGGAGACCGAAGTTCCTCGTTTACCTTCGCCAGAAATTCGTCCGCCCACTCAATGTTGACAAAGCTGCAGGAGTTCAGTCCTGTATCCGGATCCGTATACAGGCGCATCTCCTGCCCCATCAGTTCCGAAAAAGGTTTCTCCCAGACCTTCCCTCCACAGGAAATGGTAAGCTTCATCTGTGCCCATCCCTGGTTAAAAAAAGCCGCATCCGACATGGTTGTCACACCGACCTCCACCGGCGCTGCCGATACGTTCATCTTTGCCATCACAGACACCGATACAAAAATCATTAAACTGAGTAATACCGCCATCCATCTTTTCATAATATTTCCCACACCTCACATTTTTTATATCTGTAGGCGTTTGCAAAACGCCACAGCCCGCATAAAATCAGGCTTTTTTCTTTGTT
>CANRWP010000092.1 GCA_947643595.1 uncultured bacterium
TTCATAACCCCATTGGTGCCTTTCGCAGAAAGGTGGATTATAACCATGAAAAAATACACCCCGACTCCCATTGACACAAGCGATATCTCATTGTCAAAAGATCTGCTTAAACTGACGGAAAAACTGGCGGAAAATGTGCATGAGAACTGGGCAAAAAGACGTCTCGAGGAAGGCTGGACTCCGGGTCCCGTGCGCGATGACGAAAAAAGGACCACGCCCTGCCTCATTCCCTATTCTCAGCTGCCCGAGATCGAAAAATCCTACGACCGCAACACCGCCATGGAAACCCTGAAGCTGATCTTCAAGCTCGGTTACACGATCGAGCCAAAGAAAGGGGGACGCGAAAATGCATCTGAATGAACTTCTGCCCTACGCCACCATTGCGATCCAGTGTCACAATAACCCGGACGCGGATGCCCTTGCCAGCGGATACGGCATCTATCTGTACCTGAAAGAACACGGCAAAAATGTCCGTCTGATATACGGCGGTCCCTCGGTGATCCAAAAGAGCAATCTCGTTCTCCTGATCGAGAAATGTCAGATTCCCATCGAATATGTCAAAGAACTGGATCCCCCGGACCTGCTGCTGACGGTGGACTGCCAGTATGGTCAGGGAAATGTGTTCCCCTTCTCCGGCAAAACCGTCGGCGTCATCGATCATCACCAGGTTAGTGCCCCGGAGAATCTTCCGCCCCTGCAGGAGATCCACAGCAACTACGGCTCCTGCTCCACGGTCGTCTATCAGATGCTGACAGCGGCCGGAGAACAGGTAAACAGGAACAAAAACCTGGCAACGGCTCTCTATTACGGGCTCTACACCGATACCAACAAACTGCAGGAAATCTCTCATCCCATGGATAAAGATATGCGCGATGATCTAAAGCCAGACCGGAGTTCCATCGTTCTGTTCCAGAATTCCAACCTCTCACTGGATGAACTGCGGATCGCAGGCAACGCGCTGGCAAATTACGACTACCATCCAGAATATCATTTTGCCATCGTGAACGCCGAGCCCTGTGACCCCAATATTTTAGGGGTCATCAGCGATATGCTGATCGATGTGGACGTCATAAACACCTGTGTTGCCCACTGTGCGTTAAACGGCGGCATCAAATTTTCCGTCCGCAGCTGCATCAAGGAGACTCAGGCCGATGAACTGGCCGGATTTATCGCGGACGGCGTCGGTTCCGGAGGCGGTCATCTGCTGAAAGCCGGCGGTTTTCTAAACGGGGATAAACTCCTAAACGCCTTTAAAGGCGAAGACGATACCCTGGCTTCGCCGGATAAACAGCAGCTCGCACACCGCCTGTTTTCCGAGCGTATGAAAGAATATTTCCGCGATGAGAGGATCATCGACACGGACTCCTTCACCCCGGACATCACGGATATGCTGCTGTTTCGGAAAAAGAAAATTCCCGTGGGCTATGTCAGAGCAACCGACGTCTTCCCCGCCGGAACGGAAATCATGATACGTATGCTGGAGGGAGATATAGAAATTACAGTGCGGGAAGATGTCTATATTATGATCGGCGTAGAAAACGAAATTTACCCCATCCGCAGAGATGTCTTCTTCCAAAACTATGAGACGATCGACACTCCCTATCAATTCGGAGGAGAGTACAGCCCCACGGTCCGTCAGACTCAGACTTCGGAGTCCAGACAGCTTGTCTCCTACGCCAGCGCCTGCATCGCCAGAGAACAGAGTTTCGTCTGTGCCAGGGAATTGTCCGTCCGCACCAAACTGTTTACCAAATGGGACAAGACAAAATATATGCTGGGGCTCCCGGGCGATTATCTGGTAGCCAAGAAGGAGGACCCGAATGATTTCTATATCGTAAAGAAGGAAATATTTCCAAAGCTCTATCAGCAGGAAAATCTCTGATTCCGGACAGCATCACCAAAACAGGCGGGAAAAATCCCCGCCTGCTTTTTTATTCTTTCTATTTTCTCAGATATGCATCCGATAACAACAGACCGCAGTTTCTGTCCCCTTCCAGTTTAAACGTGACAAACTGCGCGTCCTCCACATCGATATCAAACGACGTCGCCTCCGTCCCGCGGTTTAACTTTCCGTTCCAGCTCCAGGAGGGATTCTCCTCGTCCTCACCCAGATAGATCGTCAGCGTGTATTCATCCTTCTCTCCCACTCCGTTGTCCGGCACACTGTAAGTACCCGTAAGCTGTTTGAAATCCCCCACATTGTAGCGGACATATGCGATCTGATTGCCGGACAGAAGAACCGCTTTCTCGCAGATATCTCCCATCGTGTTGGAGACGTCTTCCTGAATGCTGAAGTTTTTGCACACTACCGGTATCTCCACAGACGTGAGCCTGATCTCATCCTTCTCCCAGTACGGCGAAGTCCCGGTTTTCTGAGTCGGCGCTTTTCCCCCTGTTTTGCTCATGTAGCAGTCCGCGAGCAGGAGCGCGCAATTCTTTTCCCCTTCCAGTTGAAACGTGATAAACTGCGCTTCACTGACATCTATGTTGATCCCTGTCTCCGCGGTGGAGCGGGTCAGTTTCCCTCTCCAATAGGGTTCTTCCTCCTCCTCGTCCAGATAGATGGTAAGCGTATATTCATCCCCCGCTTCCATCCCCGCATTGGGTACGCTGTATGTCCCCGCGAACCGGCTGAAATCTCCGACATTGTAGCGGACGTACGCGGACTGCCAGCCGGAAAGGCAAACTGCCTTTTCGTAGGTGGTTCCCATCGTATTCAGCACTTCCTCCGGTATGCTGAAGTTTTTGGATTCCACCGGCGTCTCCACGGAAGCGAGCATAATTCCGTCTTTCTCATCGTACAGGGACGTTCCCGTATCCTGCGCCGAGGCGGCGCCGCTTTTGCTCAGATAACAATCGGTCAGCAGCAGGCCGCAGTTCCTGTCACCCTCCAGCGCGAAAGTGATAAACTGCGCACCGCTGACATCTATGTCAAATTCTGTCTCCACAGTGGAGCGGCTCAGTTTCTCCTTCAGATAAGGTTCCTCTTCCTCCTCGTCCAGGTAGATCCGCAGGGTAAATTCATCCCCGGACTCTGTTCCGTCCGTCGGAACACTGTATGTCCCGGTAAATTTTTTCATATCTCCCACATAGTAGCGCACGCAGGCCGACTGCCAGCCGGATAAAACGACCGCCTTTTCATAGGCGCTGCCCATGGTATTGGATATCTCCTCCTGTATGCTGAAATTTCCGCTTTCCACCGGCATCTCAACCGCGGTAAGCGAGATATCTTCTTTCTCGTCGTACAGGGAAGTTCCTGTCTTCTCTATCGCTTTCGCGTCGATCTCCTCCCCCAGATAACAATCCGTGAGCATCAGGCCGCAGTTTCTGCTGCCCTCCAGCGCAAAAGTGATAAACTGCGCCTCACTGACATCTATGTCAAGTTCTGTCTCCGGGGTGGAGCGGGTCAACTTTTCTTTCAGACATGGCTCCTCTTCCTCTTCATCCAGATAGACCCGCAGGGTATACTCATCCCCGGACTCCAGACTTCCCGCCGGCACGCTGTACGTCCCTGCAAACCGCTTAAAATCTCCCACGTTGTAGCGGACATAAGCGGAATTCCAACCTGCCAGGACAACCGCCTTATCATAGGAACTTCCCACCGTATTTTGAATCTCTTCCTGTATGCTGAAATTCACATATTCCACCGGATCCTGTATGGATGTCAGCTTGACATCGGGCACGCTCTCCTCCTCCTCCGCTTCGGGGACAGGCTCTTCCTGCGCCGGCTCCGGTTCCGGCTCCTGCACGGCTGCCGGCGCTTCCACCGTCTCCGCCTCCGGTTCCGGCGACGGCTTCCCGAAAAATTTCGGCACAAAGACGACTGCCAAAATGACCGCCGCCACCACGGCGATCCCAGCGGGAATCATCCACACTTTTTTCTTTTTCTGCTGCTCCGGTTTCTGCGCTGCGCCGCTGTCCTTATCTGGTTCCAGAGGCGGCATCGGCTTTTTATTCTTCTCGTGACATTTTTCGATATCCGATGCCTCATAGATCCGAGCGAACATCTCCGCCTGGGAATCGTAGGTATAACAGTGCACAGCCTGTATTCTGCTCTGGCGCAGCTCCATCCCGTCCGTCAGACTGACGTCCTCCAGATAGAGCAAAAGCCGCCTCGGCGCAGGATTCAGATCCCTGGCATAGTTCATCTCATCCTTGCAGTTCTCCGAGCGCAGATAATTTTCCGACAAAAACGCAAAGAAGTACGCGCAGTTTTTGATGGCATCCGCTATGGACTGATCCCACTCCGTCCCCGGATCAATCCCGTCGTCATACCAGACCCGAAAACCATCCGCCTGTAATTTCTTTATCACAGGATATACCCTTCTGCTGTCCGCATGGGCGTAGCTGATAAATATGTACGGCAGATTCCCCTTATACGAGCCGAGCGGGGCCGCACCTGGCGCATTGGAATATGTAGTGGAACTCATTTGTATACCTTCCCTTTCCCTGATATATTTTATACGTTTATAACCGTTTTCTTTGCCGGCAATATTATAGCAAATACACTACGAGATGTAAATAGCAGAAATGCCTTGAAAAAGAAACAGTTTTATGTATAATGGAAGAAGTGACCCTAAAACGCCAAATAATAAAGAAAACAGAGGTTTTTAGAATGATAAGTGCAAACAATGTAACCTATCGGGTAGGCAAAAAAGCCTTATTTGAAGATGTCAACATTAAATTCACACAGGGCAACTGTTACGGCATCATCGGTGCCAACGGTGCCGGAAAATCCACTTTCCTGAAGATACTCTCAGGCGAACTGGAGACGACGACCGGCGATATCGCGATCACCCCCGGAGAGCGTCTCTCCGTGCTGGAGCAGGACCATTTTAAATATGACAATTACACTGTCATGGACACCGTCATCATGGGCAACGCAAGGCTCTATGAAATCATGAAGGAAAAGGACGCCATCTATGCCAAGGAAGACTTTTCCGACGAGGACGGCATCCGCGCCAGCGAACTGGAGGCGGAATTTGCAGAGATGGACGGCTGGGACGCGGATACCAACGCCTCCATGCTCTTAAACGGTCTCGGCATCGAACCGGATCTCCACACCGCGCAGATGTCCGACCTGGACGGCAATCAGAAAGTGAAGGTACTGCTGGCCAAAGCGCTTTTCGGCAATCCCGACATCCTGCTTCTGGATGAGCCCACCAACCACCTGGATCTGGATGCCATCAACTGGCTTGAGGAATTTCTGATCGGTTTCCAGAACACCATCATCGTGGTCTCCCACGACCGGTATTTCCTGAACAAAGTCTGCACGCACACCGCGGATATCGACTACGGCAAGATCGAACTGTTCGCCGGCAACTACGACTTCTGGTACGAGTCCAGCCAGCTGATCCTAAAGCAGCGCAAGGAAGCCAACAAGAAAAAGGAAGAACAGATCAAGGAGCTGCAGGAATTTATCTCCCGCTTCTCCGCCAACGCCTCCAAATCCAAACAGGCGACTTCCAGAAAGCGGGCGCTGGAAAAAATTCAGCTGGACGATATCAGGCCTTCCAGCCGGAAATATCCCTACATCGACTTCCGCCCCGAGCGGGAGATCGGCAACGACGTACTGCTTGTGGAGAACCTCTCCAAGAGCATCAACGGGGAAAAGGTACTGGACAATATATCGTTCATCGTGGGACATGACGACAAGATCGCTTTCGTGGGCGGAAACGAACTGGCAAAAACCACTCTGTTCCAGATCCTGACAGGGGAGATGGAGCCGGATGAAGGATACTATAAGTGGGGCGTGACCACCTCCCAGGCTTACTTCCCCAAGGACAGCAACGAGGAGTTCGACAACGACTACACGATCACCGAGTGGCTCACCGCCTACTCCCCGATCAAGGATGTCACCTATGTCAGAGGCTTCCTCGGGCGCATGCTCTTCGCCGGGGATGACGGCGTGAAGAAAGTGAAGGTACTGTCCGGAGGCGAGCGGGTGCGCTG
>CANRWP010000093.1 GCA_947643595.1 uncultured bacterium
AGATAAACGCCGTCCCTGTCTCTCCGTCTGCGCACAATGTGCAGACAGAGAAAGGCGGAGAGCAAAAGGGGCGTGATGATAAAAAGCCCTGCCCGCAGGGGGGATGTATCATTGTTTCTGAGGCTTAAGGGAAAAAGCAAAAGGAGCAGCAGGAGGTCCCCCATTCCCAGAATACCGAAGCGGGCGAGGAGCGTGCTTTTCAGGGAAAAGCGGGTCGCCATTTCCAGCTCCGCCATCCCGTAATGTTCCGAGCGCCCAGTCTCCGTGACAAGGGTGAGGGCGAGCAGGGGGGTGAGGGCCGAGACTGCCCGGAGCATATCGGCAAGAAGTATCATGCTTCCGAACAGGACTGTCGCGAAAGCGCAGATGGAAACGGTGATAGTCCGCTTTCGGATATACTGCGCCTGAATCAGCAGAAAAGAAAAGAGGCTGATCCCGGCGGGCTCTGCAAACTCCTGCAAAAATGCCTCCCTGCGGGCGGGTGCGGGCGCTTCAAAGTTTTTTTTCAATTCTTTTTTCAGTACAGAGTTCATAAAAAATCCTCCTCTCCGAGTTTGTTTTTCAATGTTTCAGATGCCGCGAGAAGTTTTCGCCGCAGGGTAAAACGGGATATGCCGAACAGTTTTGCGATGACGCCGACGGGAACCTCGTTGACATAGCGGAGCAACAGAAGTTCCTGTTCCTCGGACGTCATCTCCCCAAGCGCTCTGCGGACCGCGATCGCGGTGAGTAGTGAATCTTCCCCGGAGGGCGCACTGCTTTGTTCCGCAGTTTCCTCCAGGGGAAGGACGGCAGGCCTGCGGTATTGGTCGATGCAGAGATGTCCCGCGATCGTGTACAGATATTTCAGTGCTGTCTCCGAAGAGGAAAAGCGGTATCGCTCCAGATATTTCAGAAAAGTTTCCTGGGTGATATCTTCGGCGAGTTCCCTGTTATGCAGTTTGAAGTAACAGTAGCGGTAAATCTTATCGTACTGCTTTTTTATCAGTATGCCATCGCGGTGAGAGTGGCAGCGACTGTGGTCTTTGGACATGGGTGAACTCCTTATAATAGGATTGACGGATGAAGGGGGTGAAATGTGCGGGTATTGTACCATAAAACTCGCAAACTCGTGCTCTGCGGTTATTATATCATTTGAAACAAAATTCTGTTTGCTTTTAAAAGGAGAAGTGGATATACTGAAAAAAAGAGATCGAAAGAAGAAAACCGGATAACAGGAAGAGGGAACAGGTTATGGCGAGAGTGGTTGGCATAGGGCATCAAGATTTTGAATCATTGATTCAGAAGGATTACTTTTATATTGATAAAACAAATTTTATAAAAGAATGGTGGGAAAATGGTGATTCGGGTCTGGAAGGAAGTGTATAACAGGTATGATTTTCTGAAAGACAGCGCTGTTTTAAATGAAAGTGAGAAAAAATTATATGAGCATATTTCGGTTGAGGTGGAAGACAATAAAGCTTCTATAAGAGTAAGAAAGGCCTCTTACGAAGCCTCAGAATCTATTTTTTCAGATCTGAATAATCTGGAGGTTGTAACAACTACTTCTGATAAATATGAGGAATGTATTGATCAGCAGACTGTTGCGCGGGGGTAGCAAGAATATGAAAGAAGCCTTTGAGAGCCTGTTGCGGGGTGGAACGGTTCAGGCTGAGTTGGAGGAACAGATCGTATATGATTTTCTGGATCAGGATGAGAATGCTGTATGGAGTCTCAGAGCGATGAATGCATATATGAATAAAGTGGCTTTGGCAGATATGATGTAATGATGGAGCCTAAAAATCCGCAGGATCACGCGATCATACTGGAATTTAAGGTTCAGGATACGGACGAGAAAGAATTGGCCAATACTGTCCGGGAAGCGCTCAGGCAGATAGAAGAGAAAAACTATCAGGCGAATCTTATGGCAAAGGGAATTCCAGGGGGCGCATAAGAAAATATGGATTTGCGTTTCGCGGCAAAAAAGTACTGATAGGAGCAGGAGAAAGATAATAACAGTATTTTATCAGAGCCCCCTGGAAAAACTTGCCCGGAAATCCACCGGATTGATTCCGGTTATGGCTTTAAAAGTGCGGTAAAAATGATTATAGTTATTGAAACCTACATTTCTGCTGATCTCGGTGATCGAGGTATCTGTCGTCTTTATCAGGATTTTGGCGCGGTCAATTCTTTTATTCACAATATACTTATTCAGGGTGTTGTTCGTATAGCGTTTGAAGATACGGCTCAGGTGGAAGGTGCTGTAGGCGGCATGTTCCGCCAGCATCTCCAGGGATAAATTTTCGGAGAGATGATCCTCAATATAGTTGATCAGTTCGGTTATGGTGGCAAGCCCTTTGGAATCTGCGTCGCTGATGGACTGACCGTCATAAAAAATATCATAGACATAGGCAAAAATCTCCAGAATAATGGCTTTCCCCAGAATGTCGTTGCCATTATGCAGACGGAGTTTTTCATGCTTGCTGTACAGGGCGGCAAAGGTTGCGATCTGCTGAGGAGTCAGCGGTTTATAGTATTTGCCGTCCGTGCAGTGGGAAAAAATATTGAACAGATTGGACTCAGCTGAGCATGCAAATAAAAGCAGACTGGAATCAAAGGAAACGCAATATCTGATATATGGTTCCCGGCAGGTAATGTCGATTTGGTGCACATCGAACATATTGATCAGTATGAGGCTTCCCTGCCTCAATTCGTGTTTTACCCCGTTTATCGTAATATCGCCTATTTTTCCGTCTGCGGACTCGCAGACATAGAACTGCATTTCATAGAAATCATGGTAATGGAGCGCCTTCGTAAATTCATGGGAGGCGTCTCTTTTTGTGAAAACATAATTTCCATGATAGATATCTTCCTTGGAAAATAACAGTGCATCCATATCTGTCTCCCCCCTTTTTTCCATCATATCACCTGCGGGAAGTAAAAGCAATAGAGCAAGAAATGTAATACAGAAAGGCAAACTATGTAATCGATTGCATGAACAAACTCTGATAGGATAAAAGACAGAGAAGGGTAATGACAGATGATTCAGAAGGGAGAAGCAGGAATGAAATTACTGATTGGACTTGATCTGGGAACGACAGCCTTAAAGATCGCATTGTTTGATGAAAAGGGGACGATGCTTGGCGTATCCACACAGGAGTACCCGTTAAACACTCCAAAAGTAAATTTTGTGGAAGTGGAAGCACAGACCTATTGGACTGCATTTAAAAACGGACTGGATGATTTAAAAAAGACTTATGCCTTTCAATCGGATGATGAGATATCTCTGGCTGTTTCCGCTCAGGGGGAGACGCTTTTGTGTATTGACAAAAACGGCAGAGTGCTCCGGCCGGCTATCGTCTGGATGGATAACCGGGCGGAAGAAGAAGCGATGATGTTGAAGGAAAAATTCGGCGATGAGATGTGCTATAAAGTGACCGGCCAGGTCAGCTTTGAGCCCTGCTGGCCGGCGTCCAAAATCCTGTGGCTGAAAAGAAATGAGCCGGAGGTGTTTGAGAGCACCGATAAGTTTTTGCTGGTACAGAGAAGAATACGTGGCGGGAAATTCTCATTTGCTGAAAGAGGCTTATAATTCGGTGATCCGATTTTTTTCCGGGAAAGATAATCCTACGGCGATCTTCATCTTTGCGGAGGAGATGGTGTTAGGTGTTTACAGGGCGCTGCATGAGCTGGGACTTCGTGTTCCGGAGGACGTCTCTGTCGTGGGATTTGATGACCTCTATACTGCGGAGTATATGATCCCGCCGCTGACGACCTATGATTCGGGGATCGGGGAAATGGCGAAGCTCGGAGTGGAGAATCTCATCCAGGAGATCGAGACGAAAGAGTCCGGCGAATCGGTGAAACTGCGGGGCGGTATCATATACCGTTCTTCTGTGGCTGAGTGCAGATAGATATCGTCGATCCGTTGGCGGGAAGCAGTTATCATTTGACGAGAGGATAAGACATGATCATTTCCTGGATTATTGCAATCGGCATTTTGCTCGGTATGACGGATATGCTGATAGGAAACCGGTTTGGCCTGGGAGAAAAATTCCATCAGGGGTTTGAGCTGATAGGCTCCATGATGCTTTCCATGGCGGGCATTATGGCGCTGGCGCCGGCGATAGCGGAATTTTTGAAGCCCTGTATTCTCCCGTTTTTCCGGGCAGCAGGGATCGATCCGGGAATGATGGGAATACTGCTGTGCAATGATATGGGCGGCTACCAGCTTGCCATGTCCCTGGCGCAGGATCGGACGATCGGCATTATGGCGGGGGGAATTACGGCGGGCATGCTGGGCGGAACGCTGGTCTTCAGCATTCCGCTGGGATTTACGCTGGTCAGGAAGGAAGACCATCGGTATTTTTCCAGGGGAATACTGATCGGAATCAGTTCGATACCCGTAGGAAGCATTTTAGCCGGGATTTTGTTGAAGCTTCCCCTGCGGGTGGTGCTGTGGAACAACATTCCTGTGCTGGGACTTTCTCTGCTCATCGTGCTGGGAGTGCTATTCTGGCAGGATACGACTGTCAAAGTGATGGAATGGTTTGGAAGGATCGTCAACTGGGTCGGGCTGATCGGAATCGGACTGGGGGCCTTCACAAGTCTGACAGGAATACAGGTGATTCCCGGGATGGCGGATATTCTGGAAATGATGGGAGTTGTCTGCAGCGTGACGGTCACAATGCTGGGAATGTTCCCGATACTGGAACTTTTCAGAAGACTGGTTAAACCGCTTCTGATAAAAGCGGAAAAAAGGACAGGGCTGGATGGGGCAAGCTGCAGCGGTATTATCTTCACCATGGCGAGTGCGGCGCCGGTATTTTCCAGTATGAAAGAAATGAAAAAGCGCGGGATAGTGATCAACGCCGCCTGGATCACCTGCTGTGCGGCACTTTTCGGAAGTCAGCTCGGACTGGTTATGAGCATAGGGCAGGAGTATGTTGTACCATATCTTGCCGGAAAGAGCGCGGCAGGGCTGACGGCATTTGCGGCCTCGATCGTTTTGACGGGGAATATGAAATAATGGCGGGAACAATTTTTATGAGGATCATTGCATTATTTGTGGTGATCGGAGGATTGGATAAAATAACAGGAAATCACTTAAAGCTGGGAAAAGAATTCGAAAAAGGCTTTCTAATGCTCGGTGATCTCGCCCTGTGTATGACGGGGATATTGTGCCTTACCCCGGCTCTTGTGGAACGGTTTAGACCCTGGATGATCAGAACGGGGAGATTGGGCGGATGCCCATAAGGAAGTAAATAGAATTTCCGGAAAAACCGGCATGGCA
>CANRWP010000094.1 GCA_947643595.1 uncultured bacterium
TTCCGGAATGAGATCACGCCGGGCAACTTTACATTCCGCACCAGGGAGTTTGAGCAGATGGAGCTGGAGTTTTTCTGCGAGCCGGGAACGGATATGGACTGGTTCCACTATTGGAGGGGGTTCTGCAGAGACTGGCTGCTGTCTCTCGGCATGAAAGAGGAGGAGATGCGCCTCAGAGACCATGCGCAGGAAGAGCTCAGCTTCTATTCCAAGGGCACCACGGATATCGAGTTCTTATTCCCCTTCGGCTGGGGTGAGCTTTGGGGTATCGCCGACAGGACGGACTACGACCTGACAAGGCATCAGGAGGTGTCCGGCGAGGATATGAGTTACTTTGACGACAGCAAGGGAGAGAAATATGTGCCCTATGTTGTGGAGCCATCTCTGGGCGCGGACCGCGTGGTGCTGGCGTTCCTCTGCGCGGCTTACGACGAGGAGGAGCTGGAAGGCGGCGATATGCGGACCGTCCTTCGTTTCCATCCGGCGTTGGCGCCTGTGAAGATCGGTGTGCTGCCTCTGTCCAAGAAGTTGAATGAGGGAGCAGAAAAGATCTATACACAACTGTGTAAAAAATATAATTGTGAGTTTGATGACAGAGGAAATATCGGCAAGAGATACCGCAGACAGGATGAGATCGGTACGCCGTTCTGCGTGACCTACGACTTCGATTCCGAGACGGACGGCAAAGTGACGGTGCGTTTCAGGGATTCCATGGAGCAGGAGAGGGTCGCGATCGACGAACTGGATGCTTATTTTGCGGATAAGTTTTCTTTCTAGGAGGTTGACATGAAAGCATATGGCGTAAATGAATTGAGGAAAATGTTTTTGGAGTTTTTTGAGAGCAAGGGGCATCTGAAAATGAAGAGTTTTTCTCTGGTCCCCCACAATGATAACAGTTTGCTGCTGATCAATTCCGGCATGGCGCCCTTAAAGCCCTACTTTACCGGGCAGGAGATCCCGCCCAGGAGAAGGGTGACGACCTGTCAGAAATGTATCCGCACAGGCGATCTGGAGAACGTGGGAAAGACGGCGCGTCACGGCACCTTTTTTGAGATGTTGGGAAATTTTTCCTTTGGAGACTATTTCAAGAGGGAAGCCATCACATGGACCTGGGAGTTTTTGACGGAGGTCGTGGGACTTCCCGCGGACAGGCTCTATCCGTCCATCTATGAGGAAGATGAGGAAGCCTTTGAGATCTGGAACAAGGAGATCGGCATCGCGCCGGAGAGGATTTTCCGCTTCGGCAAGGAGGACAATTTCTGGGAGCACGGTTCAGGTCCCTGCGGTCCCTGTTCCGAGGTGTACTATGACAGAGGCGAAAAGTACGGCTGCGGGAAGCCCGGCTGTACGGTGGGCTGCGACTGCGACCGCTATATGGAAGTCTGGAATGATGTGTTTACCCAGTTTGACAACGACGGCAAGGGGAATTATTCCGAGCTGGAACAGAAGAACATCGATACCGGCATGGGCCTGGAGCGTCTGGCGGTGGTGGTGCAGGATGTGGATTCCATTTTTGATGTGGACACGGTGCAGGCGCTGCGGAACAAAGTCTGTGAGATCGCCAAAGTTGCTTATCACGAAAACGAAGATACGGATGTCTCCATCCGCATTATTACGGATCATATTCGCTCCGCTACCTTTATGATCTCCGATGGCATTATGCCTTCCAATGAGGGAAGGGGCTATGTGCTGCGCCGGATCATCAGGCGCGCTGCGCGCCAGGGCAGGAAGCTCGGCGTTCAGGGAACCTTCCTGGCGGGGCTTTCCGAGGCGGTGATAGAAGGTTCCAAGGATGGCTATCCGGAACTGGAGGAGAAGAAAGCGTTTATCTTAAATGTGCTGACACAGGAGGAGAACAAGTTTAACAGCACGATAGATCAGGGGCTCAGTATCTTAAATGAGATGATGGAAACCTTGGATAAGGAAAATAAAAAGGAGTTGTCGGGGGCGGATGCCTTCCGGCTGTACGATACTTTCGGCTTTCCGCTGGATCTGACAAAGGAGATCCTGGAGGAGAAGGGATTTTCTGTGGAGGAAGAGGGTTTTGTGTCCTGTATGAAGGAGCAGAAGGAGAAGGCGAGGAAGGCCCGCAAAGTGACAAACTACATGGGAGCAGACGCCACGGTGTACGAATCCATAGACCCTTCCGTCACCACAGAGTTTGTGGGCTACGATAATGTGGCATACGATTCCGAGATCACGGTGATGACGACGGAGAGCGAGATCGTGGATGCTCTCACGGACGGCGAGGTGGGGACGATCTTTGTGAAGGAGACGCCCTTCTATGCCACCATGGGCGGACAGGCGGGGGATCACGGCGTGATCACCACTGCGGAAGGTGAATTTAGAGTGGAAGATACCGTGAAACTGCTCGGCGGCAAAGTCGGCCATATCGGCAGGGTCACAAAAGGGATGTTGAAAACCGGCGACAAAGCGACGCTCCATGTGGAGGAAGCACGCAGGATGAGCACCTGCAAGAACCACAGCGCGACACATCTTCTGCAAAAGGCACTGAGGGAAGTGCTGGGCGATCATGTGGAGCAGGCAGGTTCCTACAACGATCCCGACAGGCTGCGTTTTGACTTCAGTCATTTCTCCGCGATGACCGCGGAGGAGATCGGGGCGGTGGAAGCCCTTGTGAATGAGAGGATCGGAGCAAACCTTCCGGTTGTGACAAAAATCATGACCGTGGAGGAGGCAAAACAGACCGGCGCGATGGCGTTGTTCGGAGAAAAGTACGGCGAGAGAGTGCGCGTGGTGGAGATGGGCGAGTCCAAAGAGTTCTGCGGCGGTACCCACGTGAAAGATACCGGTGTGATCTCCGCCTTCAAGATCATCTCCGAGAGCGGTGTGGCGGCGGGCGTCCGCAGGATCGAGGCGCTGACCGGCAGCAATGTGCTGGCTTATTACGCGGAGATCGAGGAGCGCTTAAATCAGGCGGCAAAGGTGTTAAAGACGACGCCCGCGGGCATCGTGGAGAAATGTCAGCACGTGATGGCGGATTTGAAGGCATTGCAGAGCGAGAATGAGTCCTTAAAGAGTAAGGCGGCGAAAGAAGCTCTCGGCGATGTGATGGACAATGTGACGGAGGTGAAAGGCGTAAAACTGCTGGCTGTCTCCGTGGCGGATGTGGATATGAACGGATTGCGTGATCTGGGCGATTCTCTGAAGGAAAAGCTGGGAGAAGGCGTGGTGGTGCTGGCATCCGACAAGGATGGCAAGGTGAATCTGGTGGCTATGGCGACCGAGGAAGCCTTGAAGAAAGGCGCCCATGCAGGCAATCTGATCAAAGGCATCGCCGGCCTTGTAGGCGGAGGCGGCGGCGGACGCCCGAATATGGCGCAGGCCGGCGGCAAGAATCCTGCGGGCATCTCTGCGGCGATCGCGGAGGCCGCGAAGGTGCTGGAAGGACAGATAAAGTGATGACTGCAAAGAAGAGAGGCGGAGACAGAGATGAATTTTAACCTGTTTGATAATCCGATCATGCATGGCATCGGCAGAATAGCGGACTTCATCATATTAAATTTGCTGTGGTTGGTATGTTCCATACCGATCATAACGATAGGGGCATCCACCACAGCGCTCTATACGGTGATGCTGAAAGTGGTGAAAAATGAGGAGGGTTACATCGCGAGAGGTTTTCTGAAGGCGTTTAAGGAGAACTTTAAGCAGAGCACTCTGCTCTGGCTGGTCTTTCTGTTGCTCGGTGTCATATGCATTCTGGATATTCTTGTTCTCAGAGTGATGCCGCACAAGGCGGCCGGTATGCTGCAGATTGTTTTTCTGATCGCTGGAGCATTGCTTGTCTGCGGGTCGGTCTACGCTTTCGCGCTGCAGGCAAGGTTTGTCAATACGGTGAAAAATACGCTGAAGAACGCGCTGATACTGATATTCGCCAGGCTGCCTTACACGGTGCTGATCATGGTCATCACCATCGGCCCGGTGATCGCTACATTTTTGACGATACGGACCATTTTGATCGGAATTACGCTCTGGTTCTTTATCGGCGTGTCGCTGGTAGCATGGCTGAATTCTTTTCTTCTGAGGCATATATTCCAGAAGCTGGAGGAGGTGCAGACCCAGGGGGAATGAGAGAGGGGAGAGTTGTTACATCAGTTAGATCAAAAAAACTGCCGGAATATGTTATCCATATTGCGGCAGTTCAGATTTCAAATCAGCTGTTAGTTGTATTTCCGTTTTCTTGCTGCTTCGGATTTTTTCTTACGCCTTACGCTGGGTTTCTCGTAATGTTCTCTTTTACGGATCTCCTGCTGGATACCTGCCTTAGCGCAGCTTCTCTTGAAACGGCGCAATGCACTATCTAAAGATTCATTTTCTTTTACGATAACGTTAGACATTAAATCACCCTGACCTCCCTTCAGTCCCTTCGGTACTAACGACTGAATGGGTTATTCTCATGTATGAACCGACTTCAAATAATCTTTTGATCACATACACTTTAAATATTATAGCATAAATTCTGTGTTAGTCAACTGCATTTTGGCATTTTTTTCATGTGGTCGCGAAATTTTATCTTTTCACTGCTTGTTCAAAAGAATACTTGTAGTTTTGACAAAAGTGCAATAAGATAGAAACAGGACGTTTTGGGGAGGAGATTTTGCGATGATCTATACAGTCACATTGAATCCCCGAGTTTGCCACTTGCTAAATAAAACTAAATAAAAAATTTCCTTATTTTACA
>CANRWP010000095.1 GCA_947643595.1 uncultured bacterium
GCACCTCCCTGGCTTCCTGCCAGATAAGCGTGTCAAAGCAGTTTACCATCTGCGCGGTAAAAATATGATTGCAGCTACGGCACTGAACCGTGGTATTGCCGACTGCCCAGGGGTTTTTCATTCGATGAAGCTGATTCAAGAGATACACCGTCCTTTCCTGTATAAATTATACCTCATTCCCTCGCGGATTTCCACTCTGTCTTTCATCTTTAAATGCAATACGATCAGACAGGCATACCTCTCACAAGATATATCTGCCAGACCGTCAACACAGCAATAACAGCGGGCAGGAATCCGCTCCCGGAACCTGCCCGCTGCTTTTATACTTCTGTGCCGACTTTTTCAATCTTACAAACTGAATGTCCCATTTTTCCTGACAAACACCGGAATCACATCAAGCGGCGCCTCCGCTTCTATCTCCTGTCCTCCCTCATACTCTCTCCCGGTGGCATACTCTGTCCAGATCTCCCCCTTCGGCAGATAAACCTTGCGGCTTCTCTGCCCCGCATAAAGGATTGGCGCCACCAGAATATCCGGTCCATAGCAATACTCGTCTTCCACCTCCCAGCAGACGGGATCTTCTGGGAACCCGTAGAACAGCGTCCTCATCACCGGCGTCCCCTTTTCATGCGCCTCCTCCATCAGTTTTCTCGTGTACGGACGCATCTTCTCCCTCAGTTCCATATATTTTCTGCAGATCTCATAGACTTCTTCCCCGTAACTCCACACCTCGTTCGCCGCCCCGGAGCAACAGGAAGCGCCGCCCGTCGTGCCATGCTGGGGCTGCCTAGGCTCCCTGTCCCCATGAAGCCGCATTACCGGGCAGAATGCGCCCCACTCAAACCAGCGGGCAAAGAGTTCTCTGAACTTCGGATTATCGGGATCACCGCCGTGGAAGCCGCCGATGTCCGTGGTCCACCAGGGAATCCCCGCGAGCCCCATGTTGAGCCCTGCGGCAAGCTGGTTTCGCATGCTCTCATAACTGGAAGCGATATCGCCGGACCAGACGAGCGCCCCGTACCGCTGGCTTCCCGCCCAGGCACAGCGCAGCAGGTTTACGATATTCTCCTGCCCTTCCTGTTCCATGCCCTCATAGAATGCCCTCGCGTAATCTACCGGATAGATATTTCCGATCTGGAGGTCCGTGCCCAGATAATAGCGGTAATTGTCAAAATCATATGCCGTATATTCCGGCTCCGCCTCGTCCAGCCAGAATACTTTGATGCCTTTGTCGTAATAGTTCTGTTTCGCCTTGCTCCAAACATATTCCCTGGCTCCCGGGTTGGTGGCGTCAAAGTGGATCGTCGCCCCCTGGAAGTCCAGCCCCACGCGGAAGCCCCGCTCGGTGCGGATCAGATACCCCCGCTCCAGCATCTCCTCATAATTTTCACAGGTCTTATCCACCGTGGGCCAGATCGACACCATCAGTTCGATCCCCATCTCCTTTAATTCCTTTACCATGGCGTCGGGATCGGGCCAGTACACCGGATCGAATTTCCATTCCCCCTGCTTCGGCCAGTGGAAGAAATCGATGACGATCAGATCGATGGGGAGATTTCTGCGTTTATACTCCCTTGCCACCTCGAGCAGTTCCTCCTGCGTCTGATAGCGGAGCTTGCACTGCCAGAAGCCGAGCCCGTACTCCGGCATCATCGGCACCGTGCCCGTCACCTTCGCGTACGCCTCCTCGATCTCCGCCGGCGTATCTCCTGCCACGATCCAGTAATCCAGCGTTTTCGTGGAGTAAGCCTCAAAGCTCATGATGTTCTTTCCGAACACCGCGCGCCCCACACCGGGGTTATTCCACAGAAAACCATAGCCGAGAGAGGAGATGGCAAAGGGAACGCTCGCCTGGGAATTGCGGTGCGCCAGCTCCAGATCCAGCCCTTTCAGGTTCAGATAAGGCTGCTGGTACTGCCCCATTCCATAAATCTTCTCGTCCTTATCCACGGACTCAAACCGCATCGTCAGATGGTAGTCTCCTCCGGGGATCGGTTTAAACTCCCTCGCCTCCACCTCGATAGCGCTGCACTTTCTATCCAGCACATCCCGCCTGTTGCGCCAGTATTCCTCCAGAAGCAGCCTGCCGTCCGCGCGGTACACCGTGATCTTGCCAAGTTTGGTTATCTCCGCGTATATCTTTCCGTTCTCTATCCTCGCCCCGGTCTCCGTCATAGTGATCCCGGCTTTTTCCACACCTCTTTTGTACAAAGCCCAGTCATGCTCCGGCATCCGGCATTCCTTCGTCGCCCGAACCCTCAGCGCATTCTCTCCCCACGCCTCGATCCAGACCTCCTCCGCGTCGTAGTGAAAGATCAGTTTTCCGTCTTCTATTTTCAACATATTCTTAACTTTTCTCCTCTCCAATCCACACTTGTTCTGGCTATAACGCCCTACCCTTTCACCGCCCCGCTGGTCATACCGCTGACAATCTCATCTTCCACTATCACTACTTTCATAGACTTCTCCGCCTCCTGTCACAGGGATTCGGATCCGCACCAGCGTCCCTTCCCCCTGCCTGCTCTGTATCTCGACTTCTGTTTTCTCCCCGTAATACATATATAGCCTGGTGATCGCGTTCTCCATGCCGATATGGTTTTTATCCTTCGTCTTCCGGAAAATCCCCTGATTCATCTCCCGCACGATCTCCTCCGGTATGCCGCACCCATTATCCTTTATCTCTATCTCTATGAAATCGTCCTTCCGCCTCAAATTCATCCGCAGACAGTACGTTCTGTCCACCCCCTCGAAGCCGTGCAGAATGGCGTTCTCCACGAAGGGCTGCAGAAGCAGCTTATGGATCGATAAATCCATAAGCTCCGGCTCCACATTGATATGGCAGTCGAAAGAATTTTTCAGCTTGGTCTGCTGCAGAAAGATATACTGTTTCAGCCACTCCACCTCGTCCCTTATCCGGACAACGCCGTTGCTGTCGGAAATGCCGTAGCGCAGGATGCGAGCGAGTGTGGTGATCATATTGCTGATCTCGTACTCGTCCTTATCGATCGCCATCCAGTTGATCGTATCCAGAGTATTGTAGAGAAAATGCGGGTTGATCTGGGCTTCCAGCGCGGCGATCTCCGCGTTTTTCTGCCTTACGACAGACTTTTTCATCCTGTCTATCATTGGCAGCACCGACAAAAGGGACAAAAGCATGATAAAGCCCAACATTTTCTGCTGTTTGTGAAGTTCCTGCACAAGCTCGTTCTGGTTTGTGGCCCGGACGATCTCCCATCCTGTCTTCTCGTCATGCACAGAGTAGACAGACAACTCCTTATCCCCCAGCAGCTCTGTCTGCTCTGCCGTGTTCCGATATGCTTCCCTCCTCTCCTCCTCATTCGCCCCCACCGGGTAAACCATCTCCCCCAGCATTTCGGAACCGGCACAGGATACCAGCTGTCCCGCTCCATCGACAATAAAATTTAATCCGTTTTCCGTCGGCGCGGCGCAGACCTCCTCAAGCAGCTTCTCGTCGATGCTCACCATCACGATACCGCACTGTTTTTCCACATCCCGGTAGTCGATGATGCGGTGTCCTATATGAAACAGGTAGCAGGAATTGCTCCCAAAAACCACTTTTTCTCCGGTGGAAAGCAGATGGGTACGATTGTCGCCGCTGATCTCGGCGTACAGTTCCTCCTCGGACAGAGCAATGCTGTTCAACCACGATGTCTGGGTCGTGGACGCCGTCAGCTGATCGTAAAACACAAGTTCTCCGCTCTCGGTTATAATAGAGATCGATTTCACGTAATCTTTTGTGTAAAACAGCCCGCGCAGCATCTTTCTGAGGAGCTTTCTGTTGTTCGCCACATCCTCTCCCGCGTTGATCTTATCGACCAGCTCCACGATGGAATCGTCCGTATACACCTGAAAGAGGATATCCTCGTAAGAATCCAGCCAGACATCCAGACTCACTCTCGTCTGCTCCAGATTTGCCCTGGTCATGCCCTCCACATTCCGCTGTACCAGCTTCGACGTATTATAATAATGAAATAGTTATTATATCCCCCATTTGAAATGGGGGCCGAGGCAAAGCCGT
>CANRWP010000096.1 GCA_947643595.1 uncultured bacterium
GAGAGACGGAGTTGATGGGTATGATAGAGGAGGTTCCGGAGGACAGCGACGATTCTTTTATTATAGCAAAGCTTGTGACAGAACAGGTGAACGGAGTGGATCTGGTCGGTCCCGATGAAAATGATACTAAGATTACCGTGGTCTACAGCGATGAGACGAATTTTATCAAGCAGACAGTTCAAAGCGGCAGCGAAGATGTGGAGGAGAAGGAAGGCTCGGCGGCGGACCTCAGGGAAAACTGTACGGTGGAGATGAAGGGGAGCTATTATGAGGGGGCAGAGAATGTGTTCTTTGCCACGGATGTTAAGATTGTGGAAGTGGTTTCATAAGAAAAGCGGAACTGGATATAGAGGCGACTATGAGAACAATAAAGAAATGGACAGCGCTTTTTTGCGCAGGGATAGCAGCGGCATCTCTTCTGGCGGGATGCGGCAATGGAGGTGGCAGCGGCGACACGGTCACTGCGCCGGAGGAGAAAGAGGAAAAAAAGAATACTGCCGCCGCGGAGGAGGAGAGCGGAGAAAAAAGTATGGGGCGTTATCTGGAAAAGGAGATAGCGCTGCCGGAAGAGATCAGTGAGATGATACAGTATCCGGTTCCCTATATAAAGAAGCTGGGGAACGGGGATCTGATGCTGGCGGAAAAAGAGGCGGGAAAGTATATCTCGTCGGACGGCGGGGAGACATGGGAATCTGTCGGGAATCCTTGGGGAGATGTGGGGAAAAATCTCTATATGACCAATATGGCGATCTCTCCGGACGGCGCGGTGGCTATGCCCGGTATTCCAACAAGTGAGGATGACGGTGAGGCGTCGGAGGCAGAGGAGGCGTCCGATGCAGGAAGAAGAGAGATCGAGTGGAAATATTACTATTTTGACGCCGAGGGAAACGGGACGGAGCTGGAACTGCCGGATGTGGAGATTAGAAGTTTTGCGTTTGACGGTTCAGACAGGCTTTACGGTTTGGCGGGCGGCGGGAAAGTCTACCGGATCGATCCCGGGGATGGCAGCAAAGAGGAACTCTTTACGGCGGACGGCACGGTGGATTTCGCCTGCTTTACGGACAAATATATGGTCGGCGTCACAACGAGGGGCGGCGCTGTCCTGTATGATATTGAACAGGATATCCTGTTGGATACGGATACGGTGCTGCAGGAGTTTATCGGACAGAACCTGGGGCTTTCTATCGGCAGCAGCGATGTGGGGCACAGCGTCGTCATGACGGCGGGGGAGCAGGAGGATGTGATCTATTTTGCATTCGACGGCGGGTTGTACCGGCATGTGATAGGCGGTGCGGCGATCGAGCAGGTGATTGACGGATCGACTTCCGGCTTTGGTGATCCCAGTCTGATGCTGATGAATATGGAGACGCTGCCGGGCAATGAGTTTGTGGTGCTCTATACGGGGATGAAGCTGTACCGCTATACCTACGATCCCAATGTGCCGGCCGTGCCGGACAAACAGCTCAAGATATACAGTCTTCTGGAGAGCACTGCGGTGCGGCAGGCGGTCAGCATGTTCCAGAAAGCCCATCAGGATGTGTACATCCGCTATGAGATCGGCATGTCGGGAGATGACGGCGTGACCAGGGAGGATGCGATCCGGAATCTGAATACGAAGATCATGTCGGGGGAGGGACCGGATATTTTGCTGTTGGACGGCCTGCCTCTGGAATCCTATGAGGAGAAAGGCATTCTGGCGGACTTAAGCGGCATAGCGGAAGAGATGAGCGGCGATGCGGCGCTGTTTCCGAATATCATCGAAGCCTGCAGAAAGGACGGGAAGATCTATGCGCTGCCCGTCAGGATACAGCTTCTTTTGATGGCGGGGACGCCTGAGGATGTGCGGAAGGTGAAGGATCTGGATTCTCTTGCAAAACTGACGGAGGAATTGCGGGAGGAGGAGTCGGAGGGCGCTCTGCTTGGCGCGAGGACACCGGAGCAGCTTTTGTATATTCTGAGCATGAGCTGTTCCGCGGCGTGGACCGATGAGGAAGGGAACATTGATGAGAAAGCGCTGGAGGAGTTTCTCGCGGCGTCAAAGCGTATCTGGCAGGCGGAAATATCCGGCGTGCCGGAGGAGGAGCTCGGCGTGAGAGAGGGCGGCTACGGTTCCCTGGATAATGAATACAGGCAGTACTACGGAAATGTGTCGGGCAGTGCGGAGAGCATTATGATGGAAATGCAGAAGTTTGCGGTGGGGAGAGTGCGGGGAGTCGATTTCGAGTACGATATGCTGACTACCATCGCGGAGCAGGAGGACAATTTTTACTTTGATGTCTGGAACGGGCAGGTGAATAATGGTTTTCTGAGCGACAGCTTTGCCGGGATTTCGGCAAATTCCATGGATAATGAGACGGCGGTGGAGTTTTATCGGTATTTGTTCGGCAAGGAGTTTCAGGATATCGATGTGTATGACGGCCTGCCGGTGAATATGGCATCCTTTGAGGGGATGAAAGAGAATCCGCGCGCAGGACTGGTAGAGGGAGCGGACGAGCGCGCCGCGGGATCTATCGGCACAAGCACGCCGGACGGGAAGCATTTCGGGATCGAGCTGTTCTGGCCGACGGAGGAAGAGTTTGAGAGGCTGAAAGGCATGGTGTCCTCCGTTTCCGGGATCAGCACAGGCGATGAGACGATAGAGGAAGCCGTGTATGAGATCGGGCCGAGAGCGCTGGAGGGCGCCATTACGCCGAGGGAAGCGGTGCAGGAGATCGTGAAGAAGTCGGCGATCTATCTGGCGGAGTGAGAAGGAGAAGCCTGCCGGGAGAGAGAGTCTGGTTTAGATTGTTGAGTATGGAATTATAGCAAATTTGGCAAAAACAGTCCTTTGATTGCCTGGTGGTGCGGAGGGCTGTTTTTTGCATGGAGTTATATCGGTGCTTGGTTCCTAAGAAGACATCATATCACAATTTTTGATCTGTTCAACCGTGTAGTGAAGTACATTGTTGAGAATGTCGGAAAAACTTTTTCCGCAAACGCTATCGTAAAATATTTGAAGAGCGAAGGGCGCGCTCTCAGCGTGGAATCTGTCTACAAATATCTGGAATGGCTGGAAAAAGCATTTGTTATCTACCGCTGTCAGCGGTATGACTTACAGGGAAAATCTGTACTGAAAACCCAGGAGAAATTTTATCTTGCGGACGCTTCCCTGAATATTGTATAATGGGTTTCAATCCGAAGTCAGTTGCCGTGATGTTGGAGATGTATTGCGTGATATACAGGATAAGTGTATGGCAGATACAGATGGATTGAGGAGGTGTCGGGAGCATATGCGGTTGTTTCAAAAGGTGGCGGTTATATTGTCGGTAACATCAGTGTTGGCGCTGGGTGGTTGTTCTAAGACAGAGCAGGGAACAGTCTCAGGGGAAGTGAAGGTGGAGCCCCATG
>CANRWP010000097.1 GCA_947643595.1 uncultured bacterium
GGACTGCAGTCGATGGGGATCGAGTTGAGGCAGTGATCCGTCGGGGTGTGGGAGTATTGGGCGCAAAGTCTTGAAACTTTGCGCCCGATGTCAGTATAAGAGACAGGATTAAGAAAGGACTATCATGAGTAAGTATGAACCGTTGTGGAATTGGCTGAAGGAGAACGACAGAGATGATTATAAGCTGTCCTATGAGGAGATGAAGGAGATTATGGGGTTTGAGCTGGATCATTCTTTTTTGAATTATAAGAAAGAGGCAAAGGAATACGGCTATGAGGTCGGGAAGATATCGATGAAGGAAAAGACGGTTTTGTTTCATAAGATAATTTAAGTTTCTCATTAGAATGAGAGTGTAGGGATTGCGTTTTACGGATAATCGTATTATGATTAGTACAACCTGGAACTGTCCATACTATATAGAGTTATAAACACAGGAGGATAGATTTCAGTATGAAAATTATATCAATATATAGTATGAAAAAGGGATATATATGCGGCGTATTGTTCCTTTTGTTGTCTGTTCTCACTGCCTGTGGGACAGATGTAGGAGGAGAGGATGAGGAAATCCAGATCGTGGAATCGGAACCGATAGAGGCAGCGCAAAGCGGTGATAACAGCGCTGCCGGTCCGGAGTATTGATAAACAAATATTTAAATAGTTCAAACAGGAGGATCAAAAACAATGGAACACAAAAACACATGGCTGTTGTACGATGAAAAGCAGGTAAAAGAGGCGGAGAAGTTTGCCGAGGGCTACAAGGAATTTCTGGACAACGGCAAGACGGAGCGGGAGTGCATCGATGAGATCGTGACAGAGATCGAGCGGGAAGGGTATGTGGAATTGGAAGCGGCGATCGCTGAGAACCGGACATTGAAGGCGGGCGACAAGGTGTACCATGTACACATGAACAAATCCATTGCCATGTTTCAGATCGGTAGACAGCCGATGGAGGCTGGCATGAATATTCTGGGCGCGCATATCGATTCGCCGAGGCTGGATGTCAAACAGAATCCGCTCTATGAGGACGGCGGCTTTGCCTATCTGGATACCCACTATTACGGCGGCGTGAAGAAATATCAGTGGGTGACGCTGCCTTTGGCGATCCACGGCGTGGTCGTGAAGAAGGACGGCACGACGGTGGAACTGAATATCGGCGAGGATGAGGACGATCCGGTATTTTTTGTGTCCGATCTTCTGATCCATCTGGCGTCTGAACAGCTTGAGAAGAAGGCGGCAAAGGTGATCGAGGGCGAAGCGCTGGATATCATCGTGGGAAACCGTCCGATCGTGATCGAGACGGAAAAAGAGGATGAGAAAAAGGAGGATGAGCCCGGAAAGGCGGCGAAGGATGCGATTACAAAGGGAATCCTTGCCATTTTAAGGGAGCAGTATGATATGGAGGAGGAGGATTTCATCTCGGCGGAACTGGAGATCGTGCCCGCCGGAAAAGCGAGGGATGCCGGTTTTGACAGAAGCATGATCCTGGCTTACGGGCATGATGACAGAGTCTGCGCATATCCTTCGATGAAGGCGATTTTGGAGGTGAAAGAGCCGGAGAAGACAGCCTGTTGTATTCTGGTGGACAAGGAGGAGATCGGCTCTGTGGGGGCGACCGGGATGCAGTCCAAATTCTTTGAGAATGCGCTGGTGGAGGTGATGAACCTTGCGGGACAGTATTCGGAACTGGCATATCGGAGATGCCTGTCTAATTCCTGTATGCTCTCCTCCGATGTGAGCTCCGCATACGATCCCACCTATGCGTCCAGCTTCGACAAGAAGAACGTGGCTTTCCTGGGCGGCGGCATGGTGTTTAACAAGTTTACGGGGGCGAGGGGAAAATCCGGCTCCAACGATGCCAATGCGGAGTATCTCGCTTATCTGCGCAGTATTTTGGATGAGGCGAAGGTAAACTTCCAGACGGCGGAGCTGGGCAAAGTAGATCTGGGCGGCGGCGGAACCATCGCCTATATTCTGGCACTCTATGGGATGAATGTGATCGACAGCGGGGTTCCGGTGTTAAATATGCACGCGCCCTGGGAGGCGGTCAGCAAAGCGGATCTGTACGAGGCGATGCGCGGTTATGTGGCGTTTTTGCAGGGGGAGAAGAATTTTTAAGCATGCAGGAATTAAAAAAGAGCGATTTTTATTTTGAACTGCCGCAGGAGCTGATCGCCCAGGACCCTTTAACGGACCGGGCGTCTTCCCGCCTGCTTGTGCTGGATAAAGAAACAGGTGAGATAGAACATCGTGTCTTCCGGGATATTCTGCGGTATCTTGTGCCGGGGGACTGTCTTGTCCTGAATAATACCAAGGTGATCCCGGCAAGGCTCCTCGGTGTGAAGGAGGAGACCGGCGCGGCGGTGGAAGTCCTGCTCTTAAAGCGGAGAGAGAAGGACGTCTGGGAGACGTTGGTGCGCCCGGGGAAAAAAATGCGCCCGGGGGCGAAGCTTTCTTTCGGTGACGGACTTTTGAGGGCGGAAGTTCTGGAAGTGGTGGAGGAGGGAAACCGGCTGATCCGTTTTACATACGAGGGCATCTTTGAGGAGGTGCTGGATCAGCTCGGGGAGATGCCCCTGCCGCCTTATATCACCCACAAATTACAGGATAGGAATCGTTATCAGACGGTTTATGCAAAATATGAGGGCTCGGCGGCGGCTCCCACGGCGGGGCTGCATTTTACCACGGAGCTGCTGCAGGAGATCGAGAAGATGGGCGTACAGACCGCCTATGTGACGCTGCACGTGGGGCTCGGCACGTTCCGCCCGGTGAAGGAGGAGAATGTGCTGGAACACCACATGCATTCCGAATATTATGAGGTTTCCGCGGAAGCCGCCGAGAAGATCAACCGGACAAAAGAGAAGGGTGGAAGAGTGATCTGTGTGGGAACGACTTCCGCGAGAACGATCGAGAGCGCGGTGGATGAAGACGGACGCCTCGCCGCCTGCAGCGGCAACACGGAAATCTTTATCTATCCCGGATACCGGTTTAAAGTTTTGGACTGCCTTCTGACAAACTTCCATCTGCCGGAGTCCACACTGATCATGCTTGTCTCGGCGCTGGCAGGCAGGGAGAGGGTGCTTGCGGCGTACGAGGAGGCGGTGCGGGAGAGGTATCGTTTTTTTTCTTTTGGGGATGCCATGCTAATCAAATGACACCCAAATTTAACTATTGTTCACAAGAAAACAGATCAAAAAGAGAGCCGGAGGGTGAATCCCTACCGGCTTATCTTATGCCTTGTATATGAATTTATGGGTGAGCCCGTTCCTGAATATGATTGATTCCACATGCCCG
>CANRWP010000098.1 GCA_947643595.1 uncultured bacterium
TAACAAAGAAAAAAGCCTGATTTTATGCGGGCTGTGGCGTTTTGCAAACGCCTAGATAGCTCAAAGAGAGTGAGGTGAGAAAATGCCGGAAGAAGTTATCAGAATGGAAGGTATTACGAAAGAGTTTCCTGGTGTCAAAGCCTTGTCAGATGCGAAGTTTTCACTTGATGCAGGAGAGGTACATGCTCTGGTCGGAGAAAACGGAGCGGGAAAATCTACCTTGATGAAAGTTCTCACGGGAGTCTATGCCAAAGATTCGGGAAAGATATTTCTGGAAGGCAGAGAGGTAGAGTTTCATAACGTAAAAGAAGCTCAGAACGCCGGGGTAATCATGATCCATCAGGAATTAAATCTTATGAATCACCTGAGTGTGGCAGAAAATATTTTTATCGGGAGGGAATTCAAGAAAAATAAAGTATTTCTCGACAAGAGGACGCAGAACGAGGAGGCCGCAAAATTATTTGAAAAGCTGCACGTCAAAATTGACCCGAGTGAAAAAGTCGGCAATCTTACTGTGGCGCAGCAACAAATGGTGGAGATCGCCAAGGCCCTGTCCTTTGATATTAAAGTATTGATCATGGATGAACCTACGGCTTCTCTGACGGACAATGAGATCGATGACCTGTTTGAGGTGATCCGAATGTTGCGGAAAGAGGGAAAATCAATTATCCATATTTCGCACAGGCTGGAAGAATTGAAGCTGATCGCTGACAGGATCACGGTAATGCGTGACAGTAAATATATTGATACGATAGGTGCAAAAGGTGTGACAATAGATGGACTGATCAAGATGATGGTTGGCCGTGAGATTTTTGTTGAAAAGCAAAGGGAACTTGAAAAGAAAAATCCTGAACCGACTCTGGAAGTGGAACACCTGAATGCGGGACCATTAGTGCAGGATATCAGTTTTAAGGCATATGCGGGAGAAATTCTCGGATTTGCGGGGCTGGTCGGGGCGGGAAGAACCGAGACGGCGAGAGCGATCTTCGGAGCGGATCCCCATAGCTCAGGCAGGATCGCTATTCATGGAAAAGAGCAGAAGATCCATTCACCGGCGGATGCGGTAAAAGCGGGAATCGCCTATTTGTCGGAAGACAGAAAACGCTATGGGGTGGCTCTCGGACTTGATGTGGAGACGAATATTTCGATGGCGAACCTTCAAAATATGTCAGAACTTGGATTTATAAAATTCAGGGAATGCGCGGCAAATGCGGATAAGCAGCTCGGTGATCTGGCAATAAAAACACCTTCTGTAAAACAGCTTGTAAAATTCCTGTCGGGAGGTAATCAGCAGAAAGTTGTTCTTGCAAAATGGCTGACGAAGGATGCGGAGATTATTATTTTTGACGAACCTACCAGGGGAATTGATGTCGGGGCTAAAAGTGAAATCTATAAATTGATGAATATGTTGGCGGAGCAGGGGAAAACGATTATTGTGATCTCTTCCGAACTGCCGGAGATCTTGAGATGCTGCCACAGAGTGCTGGTGATGTGTGAAGGCAGGCTGACAGGAGAAGTGACGGGGAAAGAGATCGAGCAGGATATCATTATGAGATTTGCTACTCAGAGAGATGTAAAGGAGAGTTAGATATGGAAAAGCTGAAAAATTTAACAAAACAGTCGGAGTTTAAGAGAAAAATTGTTATTGTTCTTGCCCTTATGGTTCTTCTGATGGCTTTCGGGATCATCAATCCTGCGTATCTGAGCTATACAAATATTATGACAATATTGCTGGCAACGAGTACGAACGGCCTGCTCGCGTTCGCGGTATCCTGGCCGATTATGACAGCCGGAATAGACATATCTGTCGGCACGGTGATGACATTCAGCTGTATACTCAGCGGCGTTGCATTTAATGCTGCAGGACTCCCGATCGGACTTTGCATTATTTTGGGTATACTGGTCGGTTCATTCTGCGGCTTTCTGAATGGATTCATGAGCGCGAAACTGGGCCTGCCGCCTATGATTGCCTCTCTGGCGATGCAGATGATCACAAAAGGGCTTTCTCTTGTTATCTCAGGCTGCAAACCGGTCTATTTTACAGATTGCTCCTGGTATCAGAAGATTGCTACCGGAAATTTTCTGGGTATTGACGGATTTTACAATGCTATTATCATTCTCCTTGGAATGTGCGTGGTATCTTATATAATTTTCTCAAAAACGATTTTTGGGAGATATACGCTCGCAATCGGTTCCAATTCGGAGGCGACAAGGCTTTCCGGCATCAATACAGACAACTGGCTGATCGGTGTCTATACTCTTTGCGGTACATATGCGGGAATTGCAGGACTGGTATTATCCTCCCGCTTAAATTCCGCGCAGCCGGCGCTGGGACCGGGATATGAAATGGACGCGATAGCGGCTGCGGTCATCGGCGGAAATTCTCTGATGGGAGGAGAAGGAACGATCGTAGGAACGTTGATAGGAGCGCTGATCATCAGTTCTTTACAGAATGGTCTTCGGATTATGCAGATATCCACAGAAACACAGTATGCGATTATCGGCGTCGTGCTGATTCTGACGGTTGCATTTGACCAGAGGAGAAAAAAGAAAAAGACAGTCAGCAAAAACAACACATGAGTATAGTGGCATGAGCCATTATAAAATAAAAAAGATAGGTGATTGCGAAACAGGGTTGGTGTTTGATGTTCAGAAAAGGCAGACGCCGG